>DATDON010000318.1:0-4061 GCA_035293225.1 Candidatus Manganitrophaceae bacterium | reverse complement strand
ATTCCGGCACGCGGACATCCTCCAAGACCAGCTCGCCGGTGTCGGAGGCCCGAAGGGAAAACTTGTCGGTCACCTTGTTCGCCCGGAAGCCGGGGGTCCCCTTTTCCACCAGGAAGCCGCGGATCACCTCCTCATCATCCTTCGCCCAGACCAGCGCCACATCGGCGAGCGTCCCGTTGGTAATCCACATCTTGGCGCCGTTTAAGATGTACTCGGCGCCGCGCTTCCGGGCCCGCGTGATCATCTCCTCCGGGTTCGAGCCCGCGTCCGGTTCCGTCAGGCCGAAACAGCCGATCGCCTCCCCCCGCGCCATCTTTGGAAGCCAGCGCGTTTTTTGCGCTTCCGTTCCATATTCTGAAATCGGCCACATCACCAGGCCCGATTGGACCGAGACGAAACTTCTCAAGCCGCTGTCGCCCCGCTCCAACTCCTGGTTGATCAGGCCGTACGCCACGCTGTTCAACCCCGCGCAGCCGTATTTCGGATCGAGATTCGCGCCGAGGAGGCTCATCCCGGCCATCTTTGGAATCAGATCGACCGGGAACGTTCCCGCCTCGTAGTGGCGGACGATGTTCGGAAGGAGCTGGTCCCCGACCCAGCGCCGGACCTCGTCCCGAATCATCCGCTCTTCGTCGGCCAGCTCCTCGTCTAAATTCAGAAAATCGACCCCCTGAAACGACATCCTCTGTCCCTCTTCAGCCGAGTGTTTCGCGCGTGTCGTCGCGGGCGGGGTCGTTCACCGGGAGAACATCCCGCACCCACTCCCCCTTCTTCCATCCCGGCGCCGGGGTCCGTTGACCGACCCTCGGCGTGAACCGGGACCGCTCCACCAGTTTCATCTTGTGAATATAGCGCGGACAGTTCGGGAAAATCTCGCGCGCCCGGACCCGGACGATGAACTGCGCTTCGGGATACGCCGTCATCAACGGGTCATTCGGATCGATCGTCGCCTCGCCGTTGAGGCGCATGCGGCTTTGGTTTTCGAAGTCGATGAAGAGAAGCCCGACCTCCCCCCTTTGGAGAATGTTCCCCATCGACAGATACATGCCGTTGCCGTCGTAGTTGGGAAAGGCCACCGTCCGCTCGTCCACCACCCGGATGAAGCCGGGCTCTCCTCCTTTGTAGGAACAGTTGACCCGTCCGCGGTCGTCGACCGTGGCGATGAAAAACATATCGACCCCCTCGATGAAGGCCTTATCCTCCGGCATGATGGCGTCGTGCACAATCTCTTGATCGAGGCGGCCGGCCAAGGCGCGCGTGTCGAATCGATCCTGAAGCCGGCGATTCCCGTCATGGTAGATATCCGACATGGAAAACCCTCCCCTCTAATGAAATAACGACTCGCGACAAAACATTCTTTTTCATTTTCCGACAATCGCTCTTCCAATTCAAGAGGATCGCCTGACTCCATTTTCCGACGACTTCTTGAGCTTCGCAAAATAGTGTTGGCGGAATTTTGCGACCTTGGGGGCGATCACCACGCGGCAGTAGGAGTGGTCGGGGTTCCTTTTGTAGTACCCCTGATGATATTCTTCCGCCGGATAAAACGCCGTAAATAGCGCGACCTCGGTCACGATCGGCCCGTCCCAAACGCCGGCCGCGCCGATCTCTTTGATCACCTGTTCGGCGACCGCTTTTTGTTCCGGCGTGTGGTAAAAAATCGCCGACCGATATTGGGTCCCCACGTCGGCGCCTTGGCGATTCAACGTCGTCGGGTCGTGGAGGGTAAAGAAGACTTCCAAGATTTCCTTAAAGGAGATCACCGTCGGATCAAACGTCAGTAGGACCACTTCGGCATGCCCGGTGGTCCCTTCGCAGACCTGGCGGTAGGTGGGATGGGACGCCGCGCCGCCGGAGTAGCCGGATTCCCCCTTCTCCACCCCGCGGAGTTCGACGAAAACCGCCTCCAGACACCAGAAACACCCCCCCGCGAGCGTGGCGATCTCCCTGTCATGATAGGGCGGATCGGGCTGACTGATTTCTCTATTCATTGATGCGACCTTTCCATCGCTCTCAGCGCGCTGATTCACAATGACGGCGCCGTATTGTCGAAAATATAGGGCGCAGAGCGCGACGACATGGCGCCGATCTGCCTTGCCAAATCGTACTGCAGCGCCATTTTTACCGCTACTTCTTCTCAGGCCGGATGAGATTGGATTTTCCCTCCTCACCGGAAGTGACCACCAGCAGCTTCACCGGCGCTTTCCCCATGTTTTTTGCGTTGTGCCACATGTTCGTCGCTTCCAAGAACGCCTTCCCCGCTTGAAATTCATGTCGCGTTCCATCATCCATTTCAATCGTCACCATCCCTTCCAAAACGTGCACGTAACCGGAGACCAGGTGCATATGCCGTCCGATTTCCCCGCCTGGCTCAATTTCGATCAGCACAGAGGTGACCTCAGGCTTATCAGTCCTGAGATGGTCAAGCTTCTGGCCGGCCATTGTGGCGGTTCCTTTAAAGACCGGTGTGACCTTAAACCCTTGTTGACCCAATGCCGCGGTACCGGCGTGAACGATAAGGAACACCACTGCAAACACAACCGCTTTCATTCGCATTGTACACCTCCCTCCGATGTTAGCCTAACGAGCCAGTAGAAAAAGCCTATTCCTAAAAATTTTACTATTGCAGCCGCTCCAGATTTGAGAACGAGGCGCCACTTTGTTTTTTCCCAAAATATCCCAGAACCTCGTTTCGTGTCAACCATGGGGGCGCTCGTCTTCTTCCGATGTGGTCAGGGGCGCTGCTCCAAACATAACTTCTCAGAGGAACCCTCACGCCGCCTTTTTCACCCACGTCCGCCGGATGGTCCAGCGGGGCTCCGGACGGGCTGGGTCGATAAAGTCCCACGGATTAAAAAGATGGTCGGCGACCGCAAGGGAGAGGATCTGATCGAGGAGAAATTGCCGTTCGGTCCGGCCCCCCCGCTCCCAACGGGATAAATCCAACCGATGGCCGAAGAGATATTCAACCCTCCGTCCATCGGCCCGGATTTTGACGAAGATATCGAGCGGCGCCACCTCATGCCCCACGATCACCCCCCCTTTTTTGATGTAAGAGAGATAAACGGTACGGGTCGTCTGAATCGCCTCGGTCACCCGATTCCATATTTCCAGGCTGGTCATCATCCCATTTTCCGAGATCAAGACACAATTTCATTTTATCGTTTGGCGACGAAGGGAGTCAAATCTCTCAAATTGCTGGACAGCCTGAGTCGAACTATCTTAAAATAGAACAAAGCGGAGAGAGCATGGAACTCGGACTCAAGGGGAAGGTGGCGGTGGTGACCGGCTCGAGCAGGGGGATCGGAAAAGCGGTTGCCCTCGCCCTCGCCTCGGAAGGATGCGAGGTCGCCCTCACCGCCCGCGATAAAAAAGAGTTGGGTCAGGCGGCGGAGGAATTTAAAAAACTGGGGGTAAAACCGTTGACCGTCCCGGTCGATCTGACGAAGCCGGCCGGCGCGAAGCGTCTGATTCGGGAGACGGCAAAGCGATTCGGACGGATCGATATTCTGGTCAACAACGTCGGAGGGCCGCTCCACTTTCTTCCCTTCTCGCAACTGACCGATCACGATTGGCGCGAGGAGCTGGAGGTCGATCTGATGGCGCCGATTCGGGCCTGCCGGGAAGTCCTCCCCTGGATGCGGCGGCAGGGAGGGGGGCGGATCATCAACATCGCCTCCATCTCGGCGGTGGAGATGGAAGAGAAATTTCCAGACTACCGGGTCGCCAAAGCGGCGTTGATCGCGTTGAGCAAATACCTTTCGATCGAATTGGCGAGCAGCAACATCCTCGTCAACGCGGTCCTCCCCGGATCGGTCTGGACGCCGTCTTGGGAGCGCGAGGCCGAGGCGATGGCCAAACGGGAGGGGACCTCCGTCCGGAAGATGGCCCAAAGGCTCCGGACGATCACCGAAGCGGATATCCCGTTGGGGCGGATGGGGCGGCCGGAAGAGATCGCGCAGGTGGTCACCTTCCTCGCCTCGCCGAATCTGGCCTGGATGACCGGCGCTCTGGTCCGGATCGACGGCGGGGCGGCCAAATTGATTTTATAGCCGATTGAA
>DATDON010000317.1:0-3155 GCA_035293225.1 Candidatus Manganitrophaceae bacterium | reverse complement strand
CCGCCATAATCTCCTTTACTGGGACCGAGGGGACACCGTGGGGATCGGCCTTTCGGCGCATTCGTACATCGACGGGGAACATCGGGCCAACACCGATTCGTTCGCAATCTATTTTGATCAGGTCGAAGCCGGCCGGCTTCCGGTTGCGCGCCTCCAAAAGGTAACCGCAGAAGAGGCGCGAACAGATCGAATTATCTTCGGATTAAGAAAAAGGGACGGCGTCCCTCTCCACTTTCTGCAAAATGATCCTTTTCTTCAAAAAACGGCCGAACGGTTGATTCTCGACGGCCTTCTCGTCCTGGAGGAGGGGCATTTTCGATTGAGCCCAAAAGGGGTCTCCTTCGCCGATGAGGTGGCGATCGCCTTTATTTAACTCATCACCAGCCTCAAAAAGGGGGCCGGCGTTCCGGCGCAATCGGCTTCGGGGGCAACCCGGGGCCGCTCTTTATGAACAATCGGTTCAGGACGTTTCAATCAAACAGTCTTTTTCAAACCCCAAGACGACTCTTTCAGCCACAGGTTCAATTCCTCAACGGGGAGAGGCCGGCTCATATAGTATCCTTGCGCGGCGTCACAACCGAGGGCGACCAACCGATCCCATATTTGACGGTTTTCCACCCCTTCCGCGATAATCTTCAACCCCAAGTTGTGCCCGAGATCGATGGTCGAGCGAACAATGACGCTGTCGTCTTCGTCCACCGCCATATTCATGACAAATGACTTGTCGATCTTGAGCGTGTTCACGGGGAGTTTCTTTAAATATCCCAAGGACGAATAACCGGCGCCGAAATCGTCGATGGAAAATTGGGCTCCAATGTCGTTTAATCGCGCCAACGTCCCCTTGATCATCGTGGGGTCCGCCATAATCACACTCTCGGTGATTTCCAATTCCAAGCTTCCCGCCGTCACACCATACATTCTCAGGAGGCTCGCGATCTGTTCCGGAAGCTGCGGATCTTGTAGATTTCGCACCGAAAGATTCACCGCGACAGGGATTTTCCATCCCGCCTCGCGCCAGACCTGGCACTGTCGTAACGCCGTTTTCAGCGCCCAAAGGGTCAACGGCTTGATGAGACCGGTCTGTTCCGCAATCGGAATGAACTGATCCGGCGGAATGGTTCCGAGGCGAGGATGCCGCCAGCGGGCCAACGCCTCCACCCCGGTGACATGGCCCAACCGGAGATCGATTTTCGGCTGGTAGAGAAGGAAGAGCTGACCGTCTTCGATCGCTTGGCGCAATTCACCGATCAACGCCAGGCGGCGGGGGGTATATTGATCTTGGTCGGAGGCGTAGAGGGCGGAACCGGCGCCGGACTGTTTCGCCATGTACATGGCGACGTCCGCCCTTCGAATGAGAAGATCGGCGTCGGTCCCATGGTCGGGAAAGAGGGCGATGCCGATGCTCGCCCCCACATGCAAGACTTGGCCTTCCAGAAAAAACGGTTGTTCCAACGTTTTCAGTATTTTTCGCGCCACGAGGGTGGCGTGTTCCGCTTCCCCGACTCCCTGAAGAAGCGCGGCGAACTCATCCCCCCCCAAGCGGGCGATCACGTCGGATTCCCTGAGCGCGCTCAGCAAGCGCGGACCGATCTGTTTCAATAAAAGGTCGCCGAGGTGATGTCCCAAGGTATCGTTGATCTCTTTAAAGCGATCGAGATCCATCAGCAACAAGGCCAACGGTTTGTTGTTCCGTTGCCCCGCCAGGATCGCTTCTTCGACCGAATTATGAAAAAAGGAGCGATTCGGGAGGTCGGTTAAAGCGTCATGCAAGGCGTGATATTCCAGCGCCGCCACTTGAATTTTTCGAACACTCGCATCCTTGAAGAGCGAAACGGCGCCGATCATCTCTCCATCGGCGCCTTTGATCGGGATGGCGGTGTTCTCAATCGGCGTTTCGGTTCCGTCCTTGGAGAGCAATAGGGCGTGCCGGGTGACGCTTGCGCCGGACCTTTCTCGAAGGAGCTTCTCCGCGGGGCTCTCGATCGGAGAGCGGGTATCCTCATTGATCGTCTTAAAAACTTCGGACAATTTTTGGCCTACCGCATTTTCCCTTTTCCATCCCGTCAACAGTTCGGCGGCCGAATTGAATATTTTTATCCGGCCCTGCGCGTCGGCGCCGATCACGGCGTCGCCGGCGCTTTTCATCGTCGCCTCAAGCCATTGTTCACTTTCTCTCAACCGCGTTTCCATCCGGTGCTTGTAGAGAGCCATCTCGATGATCAGGTGTAACGCTCTTTCCTCGAAAGGCTTGAGCGCATAGCCGAACGGCTGCGTGACGCCGGCTCTCGACAAAGCTTCGTGTTCGAGGGGTGAGACAAGATAAACGACCGGAGTATTGAAGCGTTCATGGGTCTGCCGGGCGACTTCGACCCCGTCCATGCTTCCATGAAGCGCGATATCGATCAGCGCAAGGTCGGGATGAGTTTCCATCACTTTTAGAATGGCTTCCTCTCCGGAATAGGCGATTTCAGGCGCGGGATATCCCAATCTCTTGAGGCATTTTTCGATATCCCCCGCCAGGAGACTCTCATCTTCAATAATCAGGATCCGCGCCTTTGCCGTCATGGGGACCATTTTCTTATTTCTAGGTTTTAATTCTTCGTTTAATTTTTCAATGATGAACTTCTCTGGGAATGACGTTATTTCTTTTAAGTGTATCCGGCGTCCCTGGCCCTGTCAATAAACGACGACATGGATATTCCTCCTCTGTGTCAGCGAAAATATGTAGGTTGAAAGGCGCGCCCTTCTCTCTAAAAAGGGTGGAAAGACCACCCAAGATTTTCGATTTTAATTCTAAGATTTACGCTTGAAATGAAGGACGCTTTATGGAATAATCATCCCGTTGCAGAACGCTCGGCGAACCCGCGGCCCGCGGCCTATTTCCGGACAGGGATGTATCCCTCTGCAGTATGGCCGGGCCGTTCAATTTCGTTAAAAGCGAAAAAAGAATGTCTCCCCATCGTCGAAAACTGGTTCTCTTCATTTTCGCCTTTGTCTCTGTTGTCGGCGCAACCGGACTTATTTATATCGGCTACCAACTCTTCCAAGCCCGGCCTTCCATTTTTTGGGTGTTCAGCGCTTATGTGACGGCTCTCACCGGCATCGTCATTTTCTTCGCCTTTCGGCTGATCGGCATGGGCGCTTCGAGCGATGAT
>DATDON010000316.1:0-2485 GCA_035293225.1 Candidatus Manganitrophaceae bacterium | reverse complement strand
TAACCGTTAAACGCTAGTCGTTATTCGGAAAGAAAGGTTCTTACGTTTAACGAATAACGTTTCACGAATAACGTCTTTTCTCCCCGCTGCCCCCGCGCCCCGCGCATACAATCCGATCGATCGCGTCTGTATAGTATAAAGGGTTCATCTCGAATGTTCAAATCTCCTTTTGGTCCCCTTGGTTATGATCCTTTTGGGAGTTTATCGATAATCACCTCGCAAGGGGAGTGCCTGAGAACGATGTCGGATGTTCTCCCCAGCAACTCTCCCCGCAACCCCTGTTCGGAGCGGATCCCCAAAACGATCATGTCGACATCCCGTTCCCGAGCGACCCGAGCGATCTCCTCCCCCGCCAGCCGCGCCCGTTGAATGATTTTCTGGGAAGGGAGCCCATGAAGGTTCACGATGGAAACGGCCCGCTCCAAGGCGCTTTCGGCCTCTTTTTCCGACTCCGCCAATGGGATGCCCAAGGGCATGGTTCTCGGAACCTCAATCACATAAACAAGAAAGATCTCGGCCCCCTGTTCCCCTCCCAGCCGACAGGCCAGTTCCACTCCCCGCTCCGCGTATGGGAGTCCGACGGTCGGGACCAAGATTTTTTTGACCGCGAAAACAGACCGCCTCGCCTTGGCGGCGGCCGCCGGGATATAGGTGGGGGGATGGAGCATCCACCAGAGGATGGAGATCAGGGAGACGAGAAAAAAAAGGGCGATCGCCGCGCCAAAAGGATGGATTTCGGCGATCATTTGACTCCCTTTAGCGCTTTTCGCAAAAGATAGAGACGATACCCCCCTGTTGAGATGAATAATACGCCCATCCCATGCGCGAGCCAAGGGCCGTTTCGGGAAAAGGCGCGGTACAAAATCAAGCCCCCGATCACGAAAAAGAGGACCATATTGACCAGCATGAGGCGGTCTCTGAGGGTCAGCTTTTGGGGAAAAGAGAAGCGGCCCGTTTTATCTTCCGGCTTCATCTCTTAATTCCTTTTCTTGTCCCGTTCCGCCAGGGCGAGCTTGTATTGTTCCAGCAGATCGAACTCTTCGGCGGAAGTTAAAATTGTGATCTGATCGGTCTCCCAATCCCGTTTTACATTCTTGAAAAGGGGAAGGCCCTGTTTCCATCGAAACCAAAGATAAACACCCAGCCAGGTGAGAATCCAGCCGGGGCCCGCGATGCGCCCTAACGCATGGGTCCAGATGACAACGGCCAACATCAACAAGGTCGCCACGGCGCCGACGACGCCGAGCGCCGGAATTTCGATCCCCCCTATTTTGATATTAAAAGGCATTTTATAAGGGCGAGGGGTGTAGGGATCTTTGATCCGGAGCGCGATGAGGGCGATAAAGCTGAGAAAATAAGCGAGGGTCGCTCCGAAGGCGTACATGTTGACCATCACGTCCATCGCCCTTGGCCCCGATAAAAAGCTGAAGGCCGCCTCCAACGCCGCAACCCCGGAGAAAAAAACGACGCTTCGGACCGGAGTATGGAATTTAGGGTGGACGGCGTTGAACCAAGGGCTCAGAAGATGGAACTCGCTCATACTATAAGTCAGGCGCGACGCCCCCATGACCCCCGTGTTGGCGGAGATCAGGACAATCGTCGCCCCGAGAATGGCCGCCGCGTAACCGGCCAGGAAGCCGACATGGGGAATGGCGCTCGCCAGGGCCGCCACCGGATCGGCCTCCCGTTCGGCCAGCGTTTGCCAAGGGAGAATTCCCAAACTCATGATGGGGAAGGCCATCGAGAAGAGGAGGACCACAAAGATCAGGGCGATCGATGTCCTTGGGATAATCGTCCCCGGCCTCTTTGTCTCCTGCGCCGCCTGTGAAATCGACTCCAACCCCACATAGGAAATGATCGCGATCGAGACGGCGTAGAAAAATTGTTCCGTCGAGGGGAACTGGGTCTGGTATTGGGTGACCAGCAGTTCCGGCTTCCAGGCGAAGAGAAAACCGAAGACGAGGATCGTTCCCTCCAGCAGCATATCGAGCGCCCCGATCAATTCGTTAAAAAGAGACGACTCCCGGATCCCTTTGATGTTAAGCGTCATGAGGAAAAAGATGAGGGCGAGCGATTCCGCTCCCCAAAGGAGGTTGACCTCGCGAAAAGGGCCGAAATCGACCGAAAAGTTCCGAATCGAGGGAAAGAAAAAATTGATATAGCCGGCGGAAGCGGTGGCGAAGAGGGCGATATCGATCGTGTAGTCGAGCAGCAGGGCCGCCCCCGCGATGAACCCCCATATATCCCCCAACCCGCGGAGCGTATAATATTGGCCTCCTCCCGCCACGGGATAGGCGGAAGCGAGTTCGGTATAGGCGAACCCGATCATGATATAGACCAAACCGGCGGCCAAAAAGGCGAGGGGCGCCGCCCCTTGGGCGGCGGCCATGACCAGGCCCAGCGCCACATAAACATCGGCGCCGACATCGGCGTATCCCCATGTAAAAGAGCCCCAAATCGTGACTTCTCGACGAAGTTCAACCGG
>DATDON010000315.1:0-11273 GCA_035293225.1 Candidatus Manganitrophaceae bacterium | reverse complement strand
AAGTCCGATACACCGGAAAACAGGCGATGATTTCACGGATCGCGTCGCGCAAACTGTAAAGCGTAAAGTCCCGAGAGAGCCTGTCTTTTTCAGAAAGACGATTTAACCGCCGGGCCAGAACGTTGATCTCGCTCGCCATGGTCGTATTCATGACCATCTTCTTTCGTTCATAGACAACGTCTTGAAAGCGGAGCCTCTCCCCGATGAAATCGGAATAGATTTGGTCGAACGCTCCCGCATGGGTCGCATCGATGAAGAGACCGTTTAAAACATGGGCAAATTCATACCCGACGGTCCCATGGACAGGCCATGCGGTCGGAAGCCTTTCTCCCCGGCTTAAGATCTTTTCCACGATCAAATAGAGGGGGAGAGAACCGCGCCCCTTTCCTTGACCCTCCTTCTCGACGCGGTCCAGGATGTCCATCATCATCGAATCAAGCGCTTCCCGATCCAAAACAGCCGGCGGGAGGAAGGCCTTGGCCTTTTCGATCAGGCAGCGCCTTTGCAAGCGCTCCAAATACTCCGGTGGGTCGTAAAGACCGTCCGGGTGGTCGATCCGAAGCCCTTGGACCTTTCCCTCCCGGATCAAACGGAAGATCAAACGATGGGTCTCTTCAAAGACCTCCGGCCGCTCCATGCTGATCGACGCCAGATCGTTGATATCAAAAAACCGGCGATAATTGATCTCGTCCGCCGCCACCCGCCAGTTGGCCAGACGGTAGGCTTGAACATTGAGCAACCGGTCCAAAAGATCGAAACTATGGGGGTCCCCCTTCCGGCCGTTAAAGATCGCGATGTTTTCGTCGATGAAAGATCGAATGGGAGGACTTTTGGCGTAGAGAAGCGCCAACCGCTTTTTAGCCACCTCCTTCTCACGATTTCCTTTGGCGATCTTCTCCATATCGGATTCGGTGAGAGGCGGCAGGCGGTCGAGGGCGCTGATCAACAGCTCCAGCTCCAGCAGATCTTCATACTCCCTTCCCAAACGTCTCTCCAGCTCTTCCCACCGATGCCTTAATATCAAGGGATAAGTCTGCGCGGCGATCGGAAGTTCTCGATGATCATACAGGGCAAAAAAACCGCTCTCTTCAAAAATAAGGGAGAGCTCCTGGCGCTCAAGCGCCTTCCCATACTGATCTCCTAATATCGGAAGGAGAACCTTTCCCCGAAGCTCTTCTTTGACCGGATTCCAGTCGATGTCAAAGTAATGCGCATAGGCGGAAGAAGGGCCGTTTTCCAAAACATCCATCCACCATCTGTTTTTGCTCTCTGTGATTCCCATGTGGTTCGGGACGATATCGATCACCTGCCCCAGCCCCTCCGCCCGGAGCTTTTTTATAAAGACGCCATACTCTTCTTCGGATCCGATCTCGGGGTTTAAGGCGTTATGGTCGGAGATATCGTATCCATGAAGGCTTTCGGACTTCGCCATGAGATAAGGGGAGGTGTAGATATGCGTCACGCCCAATGAAGAGAGATAGGGAATAATCGCCGCGGCCTCCTTGAACGTGAAACGGTGGTTGAGCTGTATCCGGTATGTGGCGGCCGGAATCGATCCGATATCCGATCCTTCCTGAATGAGCCGGGCCAAAATTTCCGCGATCCGGGACGCTAACTTTTCATCCTCGGAATTCACGAGATTCCCCGCCGGAGTGATATTTGTCTTTCGGCCATATTTTTAGAACTCGCCGGCCTTTGAAGAGTTTTTTAGTCGGCCCGTCGATCGATCGCTTGATCACGGGGCGATCGGCGGGGGATAACGCATGCTATTGAAATTGTAAAGATAAATCATATCCTCACGCAATTACTCCGATAAGATGAGACTCCTTAATCACAATGAGCGATGGAGCGAGGCGCCGGGAGAGGGGTTGAATCGAGGTTTCCGATGTTTTTCCAAGTTGACACCCCTCTCCGATTCTTTATACAATCCCCTCATGTGGCCTGCCCGCTCTCTCTTTCTGATCGGAATTTTCTCCTTCCTCGTTTTATCATGCGCCGGAACGGGCCGGTCACAGCAGCGATTACATCCCTCTGAATCGGGAGAGACGGCTCCGACGCCCCTCCTCTCCTCCCCTGCTGTTTCAACCCCTCCTCTGTTGAGCGAGTCTCCTTATCGTGACATCGAAAAAATCGAGCCTGGAAAAATCGTCCATCTCCCGACCGGGGTGGAGGTTTCCGAAAAAGAGCTGATCGATCTGTTGGCGCCGGCGCGGATTGTCTATGTCGGGGAGGTTCACGATAACATCGAAGACCATCGGGTGGAGCTTGAAATTCTCAAAGGGCTTTTGGCCCGTTTCCCCGGAAAGGTCTCGGTCGGGATGGAGATGTTCCGGCGGCCCGCTCAGGCGCAGTTGGACCAATGGGTTCTCGGGGCGCTGGACGGAAAAGATTTTCTCAAGCTCTGGTATGAAAACTGGGGGATCGACGAGGTCTATTACGAAGCGCTTTTAAGTTTCATCCGTGAAAACAAGGTCCCCCTCATCGCCTTGAACACCCCCCAAGAATTGGAGGTCAAGGTCGGGATGAAGGGGTTGGAGGGGTTGTCGGAAGAAGATCAAAAACGCCTTCCCGAAATCGACCGGATGGATCCTTATCATCGCAAGGCGCTCGAAGCGATCTTCAAGGGGCACGGCCCGCAGCCGGGGGGGCTCGGCCCTTTTTACGACGTGATGCTTCTCTGGGATGAGGCGATGGCCGAAACCATTGCCCGGTACCTCACTTCGCCGGAAGGGTCCGATAAGAAGATGGTCGTCTTCGCGGGAGGCTTCCATGTCGGATACGGTTTCGGGATTCCGCGGCGGGTTTTTCGGCGGCTCCCAACGCCGTATCAGATCGTCCTCCCCTACACGAGAGATGTTCCTGAGGATAAGAAAGGGTTCATGGCCGACGTCACCTCCCCCTATCTCCCCCTGATGCTGGCCGATTTTGTCTGGGGGGTCGGCTATCGGGAAGCGCCGGATAAAAAGGGGCGGTTGGGCGTCCAGATAGAGCCGTTCCAGGCGGGGATTCGCGTCGCGAGCGTCTCCCCCAACTCCTCCGCCGCCGACGCGGGGTTGCAGCCGGGGGACATCGTCGTCTCTTTTGATGGTGAGACACTGCAGGAGCCGTTCGATCTCACCTACGCCGTCCGCCAAAAATCGCCGGGAGACCGCGTCAAAATGGAGCTCATCCGCGACGGAAAACAGATAGAAACCGAGGTCACCCTCAAACCCTCCGGACATCCGTAGATCGGGGATGAGGATAGAGAACCTTCGACCTCCCCTTCCCCCTCCTTATCAAGGAGGGGAAATAGTTTATCTTCCTCCAAAAAGGAGGAGGAATATTTTAAGACCTCAAAGCTCTAACCGAGCCGTCCTCAGATCCAACGAGCCTCCCTGTTACCGCGTCAGCTAAGATCAAACGTCCCATCTACCAAATCAGGTCGCCTGTTGCGCAGTCCGCTAAAAAGCGAGCGACTGGCTTTGCCAGCGCAAGTGAGGGGTGTGGGGGCATCGGAGGACCCTTCTCTTTGTTTTGCCGGACGGGCCCCCACATATGATAACCCGGTCGCGCAATCATGCGACCGTGGGGACCAGGGGCGCCGCCCCGGCGGCGGGGGAGGCCGGAGGGGGCGCGGCGGCGCGCCCCCACGGCGGGGTGTGGGGCAGCGCCCCACGCATTGGCCCCCAACTCTTAAGAAACATATTTTTCCCCTTGACAAAACCGAATATCCCATGTTACTAACTACCAGAGTAGTGACTGTTGTCTTTTCCCTTACAAAACGGGGCGTCCGATGATCACAAAAGAGGCGATCAGCAAACTTTCCGAGATCGGTTTTTCGGAATACGAGGCGAAATCTTATCTTGCCCTCGTCCAGAAAAATCCCTCCACCGCCTACGAGATCGGCAAAGAATCGGGCGTTCCCTCCTCCAAGATATACGAAGTCCTCAACAAACTGAAAGAAAAAGGGATGATCCTCTCCGTCGAAGAAGAGGGCGCAAAAGCGAAGCGGTATATCCCCCAGCAGCCGGATGAATTCTTGACCCGATACCAGCGCGGGGTTCAAAAAACGGTTCAATCGCTCCGGGACACCCTGACCGGCCTCCATGGAAGCAAAGAGGTCAGCTATATTTGGAATATCATGGATTACGACCACCTCGTCGAAAGGGGGCGCCGGATGGTCGATTCGGCCCGGAAGGTGATCCTCCTCTCGCTCTGGAACGATGAACTGTCCCTCCTGGAGGAAAACCTTCGCGCCGCGGAAAAGAGAGGGGTTCGGATCGCCCTCGTTCATTTCGGCTCTCCGAAGATCCATGTCGGACAGGTCTATTATCACCCGATCGAGGACACCCTTTACTCGGAGAAACAAGGGCGCGCCCTGGTGATCGTCGTCGACTCCCAAGAGGTCCTGATGGGCAATATCGGACGGGGGGGGATCACCGAAGGCGCCTGGAGCAAAAATAGGGGCTTCACGATGATCGCGGAAGATTACGTCAAGCACGATATCTACATCGCGAAGATCATCGGCCGCTTCGGAAAAGAACTCGTCAAAAAATTCGGCGCCAAGTACGAAAAACTGCGGGATGTCTTGCGGGACCAGGTCAACGCATAGGAGTCTGATCGGATATGAACACCGACGGGTCTGAACATCTTCCCCCGGGTCTCCCCCCTAAACAGGGGCTCTACGATCCACGGTACGAACGCGATTCCTGCGGGGTCGGCTTTGTCGTCCACATCAAAGGAGCCCGCTCCCACGACATCATTCAGAAAGGATTGCAGGTCCTGGAGAACCTTTCTCACCGGGGGGCGGTCGGATGCGACCCCTGCACCGGCGACGGGGCCGGCATTTTGCTTCAGATTCCTCATGCTTTTTTCAAACGGGTCTGCGGCGAGATCGGAATCGCTCTTCCGGCCGCCGGCGCTTACGGCGTCGGGGTGGTCTTTCTTCCTCCCGGCGCGTCGGATCGTCGGGCCTGCGAACTGCTCTTCGAAAAGATCATCGCGGAAGAGGGGGAGCGTCTCCTCGGCTGGCGCGATGTCCCGACGAAAGAGGGGCATCTCGGCGTCATCGCCCGCAAGACCCTTCCGGTCATCCGGCAGATTTTTATCGCCCGCGACATCCTGAGCGAAAGCGAGTTCGAACGGAAACTATACGTCATCCGGAGGCGGGTCGAAAACGCCGTCCAGGCGTCGGCCGTTGAAGGGCGCTCTTACTTTTACATTCCGAGCCTTTCGGGCGCCACGATCATTTACAAAGGGCTCCTCCTCCCCTATCAGATTCCCCTCTTCTATCCCGATCTGACCGATCCGCAGGTGGTGAGCGCCCTCGCCCTGGTCCATTCCCGTTTCTCCACCAACACCTTTCCCACCTGGCCGCTGGCGCATCCCTACCGCTATATTTGCCACAACGGCGAAATCAACACCTTAAAAGGGAACGTGAACTGGATGCGGGCGCGCCAGGGGCGGCTCTCGTCCGATCTCTTCGGAGGCGACCTTCAAAAGCTCTTTCCGATCATCAATGAAAACCAGAGCGACTCGGCCTGTTTCGACAACGCGCTCGAGTTTCTCGTGATGGGCGGGCGCTCCCTCCCGCACGCGATGATGATGTTGATTCCCGAGGCGTGGGTCGGCAATCCACACATGGATCTCGACCGGCGCGGGTTTTACGAATACCACGCCGCCATGATGGAGCCGTGGGACGGCCCCGCCGCCATCGCGTTTACCGACGGAAAACTGATCGGCGCCACCCTCGACCGGAACGGCCTTCGGCCGGCCCGGTTTCTCGTGACGACCGACGACCTGGCCGTCCTCTCTTCCGAAGCGGGGGTCCTTCCGTTTAAGGCCGAAGCGGTCCGGGCCAAGGGGCGTCTTCAGCCGGGGAAGATGTTCCTGGTCGATACCGTTCAGGGGAGGATCATCGACGACGAGGAGATCAAAGCCGAAATCGCCTCCCGCAAGCCGTACCGGCAATGGGTCGCGGCCAACCGGATCAGCATCGACGAGCTTCCGGAGCCGCTGAACGTCGCCCAGCCCGACCATGCGACGCTCCGGCAGCGCCAGCAGACCTTCGGCTACACCATCGAAGACCTCAAAATGCTGATGACCCCGATGGCGGTCACCGGCGAGGAGGCGATCGGCTCGATGGGGACCGACACCCCGCTGGCGGTCCTGTCCGATCAGCCCCAACTTCTCTTCAAATATTTCAAGCAGCTCTTCGCCCAGGTGACCAATCCGCCGATCGATCCGATCCGAGAGCAACTGGTCATGTCGCTCGCCACCAACATCGGGCCGAAGGCGAATCTCTTGGGAGAAACGCCGGAGCACGCCAAGCGGATCAAGGTGAGCCAGCCGATCCTGACCAACGCCGACCTCGAAAAAATCAGGTCGATCGCCGACGGCCATTTCAAGACGAAAACGCTCAAGACCCTCTTTCCGGTCGCCAAAAGCGCCAAGGGGATGACGGCCGCCGTCGACGACTTGTGCCAGGAGGCGACCAAAGCGATTCAGGCGGGATATAACTTCATCATTTTAAGCGACCGCGGGATCGACGCCGACTGGGCGCCGATCCCCTCTCTTCTGGCGATCTCCGCCGTCCACCATCACCTCATTCGGGAATGTCTTCGGACCGAGGTCGGTTTGATCGTTGAGACCGGGGAAGCGAGAGAGGTCTCTCATTTCGCTCTCTTGATCGGCTACGGCGCGGGAACGATCAACCCTTATCTCGCTTTCGAAACGCTGACCGACATGGCGCGCGAAGGCTATCTGCCGGAGACGATCGACGAGGCGACCGCGGAAAGCAAATATATCAAGGCGATCAATAAAGGGCTTTTGAAGATTTTCTCGAAGATGGGCATCTCGACGGTTCAAAGCTACTGCGGCGCCCAGATTTTCGAGGCGATCGGGCTCGACGCCGACTTCGTCGACCGCTATTTCACCGGAACCTCCTCCAGGATCGGGGGAATCGGGATTGAAACGATCGCTCGGGAGGCGCTCCGTCGGCACGAGATCGCCTACCGGACCCCCATGCCGGTCCGCCAGCTTGATTTCGGCGGGGAATACCATTACCGCATCCAGGGGGAGCATCACAACTGGAACCCCGAGACCATTTACAAGCTCCAGCTCGCCGCCCGGAGCGGAAGTTATTCCAGCTTCAAAGAATTCAGCCGGATCGTCAACGACGAAAGCCGGCGCCGGTCCAATCTGAGGGGATTGTTGGAATTCAAGGCGGGAAACCCGGTTCCGATCGAAGAGGTGGAGCCGGCCTCGGAGATCGTCAAACGTTTCTGCACCGGCGCGATGTCGTTCGGCTCCATCAGCAAAGAGGCGCATGAGACCTTGGCGATCGCCATGAACCGGATCGGCGGCCGGAGCAATACCGGAGAGGGAGGAGAGGATCCGGAGCGTCACCGCGACGAGCGGAACAGCGCGATCAAACAGGTTGCGTCCGCCCGTTTCGGCGTCACCACCGAATATCTGATCAGCGCCAAAGAGCTTCAGATCAAGATGGCGCAGGGCGCCAAACCGGGAGAAGGGGGGCAGCTTCCCGGCCACAAGGTGGACGAGGTGATCGCCCGGACCCGTTATTCGACGCCGGGGGTGACCCTCATCTCGCCGCCGCCGCACCATGATATCTACTCCATCGAAGACCTGGCGCAGCTTATTTACGACCTGAAAAACGTCAACCCCGCCGCCGCGATCACGGTGAAGCTGGTGGCGGAAGTCGGCGTCGGCACGGTCGCCGCGGGGGTGGCGAAGGCGCACGCCGACCTTATTTTAATTTCGGGCGACTCCGGCGGAACAGGCGCCTCCCCCCTTTCCTCGATCAAGCACGCCGGCATCCCTTGGGAGTTGGGGCTCGCCGAGACGCAGCAGACCCTCGTCCTCAACGACCTGCGCGGGCGGGTCCGGATTCAGACCGACGGTCAGTTGAAGACCGGGCGCGACGTGGCGATTGGGGCCCTGCTCGGGGCGGAGGAGTTCGGCTTCTCCACCGCCCCCCTGATCGTCGAGGGGTGCGTCATGATGCGCAAATGCCATTTGAACACCTGCCCCGTCGGGATCGCGACCCAAGACCCGGTCCTCCGGAAAAAGTTCGACGGCCGGCCGGAACATATCATCAACTACTTTTTCTTCGTGGCCGAAGAGGTCCGGGAGATCATGGCGAATCTCGGATTCCGTAAATTCAACGAGATGGTCGGCCGGGTCGACATGCTCCGCGCTCAGAAGGCGATCGACCACTGGAAAGCGCGCGGCCTCGACCTGGCCCCGATCCTTCACCAGCCGGAGGTTTCCGGCGCCGTCGCGACCCATTGCGTCCAAGCGCAAGATCACGGAATCGAAAAGGCGCTCGACCACGAATTGATCAAACTCGCCAAGCCGGCGCTCGAACGGCGGGAGCCTGTGAAGGCTGAAATTCCGATTCGGAATATTCACCGGACCGTCGGCGGGATGCTCTCGGGAGAGATCACCCGGCGCTTCGGGAGAGCGGGGCTCCCCGAGGAGACGATCCAATTCAAGTTCACCGGGACCGCCGGCCAGAGCTTCGGCGCCTTCGGCGTCAACGGTCTTTCGTTGACCCTGGAGGGAGAGGCGAACGATTACCTCGGAAAAAGTTTGTCGGGAGGGCGGATCGTCGTTTATCCCCCGAAGGGTTCGCTCTTTGTTCCCGAAGAGACGATCCTGATCGGAAACACCGTTCTCTACGGAGCGACCGGAGGGGAGGCCTATTTTTACGGCGTCGCGGGGGAGCGTTTCGCCGTCCGAAACAGCGGGGCGACCGCGGTCATCGAAGGGGTCGGCGATCACGGCTGCGAGTATATGACCGGCGGCGTGGTGGTGGTCCTCGGAAAGACCGGGCGGAATTTCGCCGCCGGGATGAGCGGCGGGATCGCCTTTGTCCTCGATGGGGACAACGCATTCGAGAGGAGGTGCAACCTCAGCCTGGTCGAACTGGAGCCGGTGAAAGACAACGCCGACCGGGCGCTCCTGAAAAACCTGATCGAACGGCACGCCCGATATACCGGGAGCGCCAAGGCGAAAAAGATCCTGGAGCAGTGGGACCTCACGCTTCCCCGCTTCGTCAAGGTGATGTCGGTCGAATATAAAAAGGTCTTGGAACAGCGGAAAAAACATCAAAGTTTAAAGGTTTTAAAAGTTTAAGACGTTTAAAGGGTTTTGAACGACTTGAACGGCTTAAACAATTTGAACGATTTAAACTTGATGGTCTCGTAAAAAGTCCGGAATAGCATTATTACGTCATTCCCGTGAAAACGGGAATCCAGTCTTTTCAAGCAGTTTCAAGTATCCTGGATACCCGCTTTCGCGGGTATGACGACTTTTTACGAGTTCATCAAACTTTACTTCATCCGGAGTTTTTCCATGGGTGATCCAAAGGGATTTCTGAAAATTCAGAGGGAGGGCCCCAAACGCCGTCCCGTCCCGGAGCGAATCAGGGACTGGAAAGAAATTTACGAGGCCATCCCGGAAGAGACGTTGAAGGCGCAGGGGGCCCGCTGCATGGATTGCGGCGTCCCCTTCTGCCAGGGAAACAGCGGCTGCCCGGTTCAAAACATGATCCCGGATTGGAATGACCTCGTCTACCGGGGCCGGTGGAAAGACGCCCTCAAGGCCCTCCATACGACGAACAACTTCCCCGAATTCACCGGACGGCTCTGCCCCGCCCCCTGCGAATCGGCCTGTGTCTTGGGGATCATCGACGATCCCGTCTCGATCCGCGTCATCGAATGGAACATCATCGACAAGGGATTCGCGGAAGGATGGGTCACCCCCCTTCCCCCCGACCGGGAAACCGGGAGGAAAATCGCGATCGTCGGCTCCGGCCCCGCCGGCCTCGCCGCCGCTCAACAGCTCCGCCGGCTCGGCCACGCCGTGACCGTCTTTGAAAAAGCCGACCGGATCGGCGGCCTTCTCCGCTACGGCATCCCCGAATTTAAAATGGAAAAGGCGGTCCTCGACCGCCGGTTGGATCAGATGGCTGCGGAAGGGGTGGTTTTTAAAACAAACGTCGAGGTCGGAAAGGATCTCCCCGCTCAAACCCTCCGGAAAGAATTCGACGCGACCCTGTTGGCGGGGGGGGCGATGGTCGGTCGGGACCTGCCGGTCCCCGGCCGGGACCTAAAGGGAATCCATCCGGCGATGGACTACCTCACCCAGCAAAACAAGCGGCTGGCGGGAACCGCCATCGATCGTTCACCCGCTCTTATAGATGACGCTGAACACTCGCCCGCCGTCATTATCACCGCGCACAAGAAGCGGATCGTCATTATCGGAGGGGGTGACACCGGATCGGACTGCCTTGGAACGTGCCACCGGCAGGGGGCGATCGAGGTCTACCAATTTGAACTCCTCCCTCAACCCCCGCCGCGCCGGTCTGAAACCACCCCCTGGCCCCTCTGGCCGATGCAGCTTCGGACGTCCCACGCCCACGAAGAGGGATGCAAACGGGAGTGGAGCGTTTCGACCCGATCGTTCTCGGGAAGAAACGGCCGGGTCGAAAAACTCCAGGCGGTCCGGGTCGAGATGAAGACCGACCCTCAGGGACGCCCGCAATTCGTCGAAATTCCGGGGAGCGCATTTGAGCTGGAGGTCGATCTGGTCCTTTTGGCGATGGGTTTCACCGGCCCGGTGAAAGAGGGGCTGCTGGCCGACCTCGGCGTCAAATTCGACCCCCGCGGAAACGTGGCGGTGGACGAAAATTACATGACCGGCGTGGACGGCGTCTTCGCCGCGGGGGACATGAAACGGGGCGCGTCGCTGATCGTCTGGGCCATCCGGGAAGGGAGAGACGCGGCCAAGGGAATCGAGCGGTATTTGCAGAGCAAAGCGGGAGTCAAATGACGACGCGGGAAGAGGCGCAAGCGTATATCTCCAAGCGGCAAGCCGCGGAGCAAATTGCCATAGAAGAAGATCAACAGGCTTCCTGGGAAGAGCGCCTCTAAAAAACGGACGCCGTATTTCAAATGGGATTCCGATTAGGAAAGTTCCCTCTCACGGCTCTCCCCGAATAGATTTCAAATACTCCTCCCACTCCATCAGCAACATATATTTTTTCTTGGTATTGCAATCTTTGCACGAAGGAACGACATTTCCCTTGACGCTCTTTCCCCCTCTGCCAATCGGCACAATGTGGTCCATCGTTAACTCGGAGGGCTTAAACTTTCGACCGCAGTAGTAACAAACTCCGGCGCTTCGCTTCCGCTTCCACCATTGGCTGTTCCTCAGTTCACGGGCCTTCGCCTTCTCTTTTTTGATTTGTTCGTCATCGACGTCTGAAA
>DATDON010000314.1:0-5316 GCA_035293225.1 Candidatus Manganitrophaceae bacterium | reverse complement strand
GGACGATACTAAAAAAGGATATGTTCTGGACGGTTTTCCCCGGACGATTCCGCAGGCGGAAGCCCTTTCCAAAATGTTGAGCGACGAAGGGCAAAAAATAGACGACGTTCTCTATTTTCATCTGGATGAAGGGGAGTTGGTCCGGCGGATCGCGGGGAGAAGAAGCTGCCCCCAATGCCGGCGTGTTTACCATGTGGACTATTATCCTCCGAAGAAAGAAGGGATTTGCGACGCCTGCGGCGGCGCGCTGATCCAGAGAAAGGACGATCATCCGGAAACCGTTCAAGAACGGCTGGCCGTCTATAAAAATGAAACCGCTCCCTTAATCCGATATTACGAAAATCAGGGCCTTCTCTCAAAAATCGACGCGGGCGGCGCGGCGGATGAGGTGTTTAACAAGGTCCGGCAGGTCGCGGAAAAGAGTCTCTCCTAAAGGGCGCCGTCGCTTCGGATCGGACGGACCCTGGGGGAACACAATGATTATTTTAAAATCTAAAGAAGAGGTGGCGAAAATCGCCGCCGCCTGCCGGATCGTGGCGGAGGCTTTAGAGGCGTTAAAAACTTTTATCAAGGCGGGGATGACGACGAAAGAGTTGGACCTCTTTGTAGAGAAGGCGATTCGGGAGCGGGGGGGGATGCCGGCGTTTAAAGGCTATCGAAATTTTCCGGCGACGCTCTGCGTGTCGATCAATGAAGAGGTCGTCCACGGAATTCCGTCGGATAAGATCGTCCACGAGGGGGATATCGTCGGCTTGGATCTCGGGGCGATCTACGACGGTTTTTACGGCGACGCCGCCGTGACGGTCGCGGTCGGCGATATCGATCCTGAGGCGGAAAGGCTCATTCAGGTCACCGAAGCCTCCCTCTACGCGGGGATTGCGCAGGCCCGCGAAGGGAACCGGCTTACGGATATCTCCCATGCGGTGCAATCGCATGTGGAGCAGGCCGGATTTTCCGTGGTGACCGATTTTGTCGGCCACGGAATCGGACGGTCATTGCACGAAGAGCCGCAGGTCCCCAACTTCGGGGAGCCCGGCCGCGGGCCGCGGCTTCGGGAAGGAATGGTTTTAGCGATTGAGCCGATGGTCAATATGGGCAAAAGCGACGTCGAAGTATTGGGTGATCGATGGACCGCCGTTACGTCCGATGGGAGCCTCTCGGCCCATTTTGAGCATACGGTGGCGATCACCCGGGAGGGCCCGGTCATCCTGACCCGGCTGTAGGCGCAGTTTATCCTCCAGCCATTCGAAAAATGAGCGGGTAGCATTATGGCAAAAGAAGATTTAATTGAGGCGCAGGGGACAATCATTGAAACGTTGCCGAACGCCATGTTCAGGGTTGAGCTTGAAAACGGCCATCGGATTCTTGCGCATATCTCCGGAAAGATGCGGATGCATTACATCAAAATCTTGCCGGGGGATAAGGTGACCATTGAGCTTTCTCCGTACGATTTGACCCGCGGGCGGATTACGTATCGTTTCAGCAAATAGAAATTCTTCGAGGCGTCTTGCAACGACGCGGCGCGGCAGGGGTCGCAGGCGGGCTCTGGACGGCGGGCGTGATCGAAAAAAGATGGAGTTGAAATGAAGGTGCGTTCTTCGGTAAAGGCGATTTGCGCCAAATGTAAAGTTATCAAGAGAAAAGGGGTCATTCGCGTAATCTGCGAGAACCCTCGCCATAAGCAGAGACAAGGCTGATGGAAGAAACGGCGGGTTTTGAAGGACTGTGGCAAATAACAAGGAGAGTTTATGGCTAGAATCGCAGGGGTCGATTTGCCCCGGGATAAAAGGGTGGAGGTCGGACTCACGTACATATACGGGATCGGCCATCCCTCATCGCTCAAGATTTTGAAGGCCGTTTCCGTCGACCCGAATACCCGGGTGAAAGACCTTAAAGAGGACGAGATCGTTCGGCTTCGGGAAGTGATCGAAAGAGACTATCGCGTCGAAGGGGATCTTCGCCGGGAAGTCTCAATGAGCGTGAAGCGCTTGATGGATATCGGGTGTTACCGGGGACTTCGACACCGGAGGGGCCTGCCGGCGCGGGGTCAGAGGACCCGGACGAACGCCCGGACCCGTAAAGGGCCGAAGAAACATACCGTCGGCGCGAAGCGAAAAGAGGTCAAAACTTAATTTTGAAAAAGAGGGAAGGCCCCGTGAAAGGGGAATCCTCATGAAAGGTTTTTATGGTCGGCAAAAAAGGAGCGAAGAAAAAAGAGAAACGGAACGTTCAAACGGGCGTCGCGCACATCCAGGCTTCGTTTAATAACACTCTCATCACCGTAACAGATATGAGCGGAAATGCGATCGTCTGGGCCAGCGCGGGGAGTCAAGGTTTTAAAGGCTCGCGCAAGAGCACCCCTTTCGCGGCGCAGCGGGCCGCCGAAATCGCGGCGAAAAAGGCGATGGAGAATGGAATGAAGCAGGTCGATGTCTACGTGAAAGGGCCGGGGTCGGGACGGGAGTCGGCCATCCGCGCCCTGCAGGCCGCCGGATTGAAGATCAACCTGATCAAGGACGTCACCCCCATTCCGCATAACGGATGCCGTCCTCCGAAAAGAAGAAGGGTTTAGAAAATCGTCGCAAGAGCCTCTCCCTCATTCCTTCCGGGGATAGAGGAGGAGGCGGTCAAGAAAAACGAAAACATAGGGAGGTGTTTTTTGGCTAGATACATCGGTCCAGTTTGCCGGCTTTGTCGGAGAGAAGGGACAAAGCTTTTTCTGAAGGGGAGCCGTTGCTTCTCGGATAAATGCGCGATCGACCGGAGGAGTTATCCGCCGGGGCAACATGGTCAGGCGCGGCCTCGCATTTCGGAATATAGCGCTCAGCTTCGGGAGAAACAAAAACTGAAGCGGATCTATGGGCTGCTGGAGCGTCAATTCAGGCAATATTTTTTCAAGGCGGAGCGGAAGAAAGGGATCGCCGGCGAAAACTTGCTCAGACTGTTGGAGTCGCGGCTCGATAACGTGGTATACCGCCTCGGTTTCGCGTCGTCGCGAAAGCAGGCGCGGATGTTGATCCGTCAGAATCATTTTGCGGTAAATGGCAAAACGGTGAATATTCCCTCTTGTCTTGTGGACATCAACGACGCGGTTGAGGTGAAGGAAGGGAGCAGAGGCCTCCTTCCGATTCAAAGCGCTCTGGAGCAGATAGAGGGGCGCGGCATTCCCGCTTGGCTCGAACTGGACAAGACCCGTTTCAGGGGAACGGTCAAAGCGCTTCCAACCAAGGAAGAGATCGCGCTTCCGGTCAATGAGCAGTTGGTGGTTGAACTTTATTCCAGGTAGAGAAAGAAAGAGTGATCGGTGACATCCGTCGCCCGCCTTAGACAACGCTTGGGGCGACGCCCTTTTGTCTTCCGGTCGTTCTCCACTCTTAACTGGTGAGGGGTCTTTATGATTATTAAAACAAAAGATTTTCAGGTTCCAAAAAAGCTTGACGTCGAGAAAGAGACGCTTTCCAAAACCTACGGAAAGTTTTTTGCGGAGCCGTTCGAGCGCGGGTTCGGCGCCACCATCGGAAACTCGTTAAGGCGGATCCTCCTTTCGTCCATCGCCGGCGCCGCGGTGACCTCGATCAAGATTGAGGGGGTCCTTCATGAATTCTCGACGATTCCGGGGGTGAAGGAAGACGTCACCGACATGATTTTAAACATCAAGAATCTGCGCCTCAAGCTCCATTCGGACAAGCCCAAGATGATTCACCTCAAGAAAAAGGGGGGGGGAGAAGCGCGGGCGAAAGATATCATTCATGACGCCGACGTAGAGATCCTGACACCCGATCTTCATATCGCCACTTTGGATAAAGACGGAAATTTAGATATGGAGATGACGGTCAAAACAGGACGGGGATACGTTCCCGCCGAGCGGAACAAGGAGGAAGGGACGGCGATCGGCGTCATTCCGATCGACGCGATTTTCTCGCCGATTCGGAAGGTGAATTTTACGGTGGAGAATGCCCGCGTCGGACGCGTCACCGATTACGACAAGCTCATTATGGAGGTTTGGACCGACGGGAGCGTCCGTCCGGATGATGTGCTCGGATTCGCGGCGAAGATTTTCAAGGACCACTTGAGTATTTTTATCAACTTTGAGGAGCTTGAGCAGCCGGAGGAGCAGGAGGCCGGCGAGGGGAAGGAATCCAACAAAAATCTGCTCCGAAGCGTTCACGAGCTGGAGCTTTCCGTGCGCGCCGCGAATTGTTTAAAGAACGCCAATATCCGGACCATCGCCGATCTGGTACAACGTTCCGAGTCCGAAATGCTGAAGACAAAAAATTTCGGCAGGAAGTCGCTGAACGAAATCAAAGAGATCCTGCAAGAGATGGGATTGTCTTTGGGAATGAAAATAGACGAATCGGCTTCCGCGACGGTCGGTCATAAAGAAGAGGCCTAGCCGAACGGGAACGGAGGGTCTTTCCCTCAAGAAAGGATCGAAGTATGCGTCATCGTAAAGCAGGGCGGCCCTTGGGGCGCAACAGTTCAAGCCGCAGAGCGCTCTTTAGAAATCTGGTCACCTCATTTCTTCGCCATGAGCGGATCGAAACGACCGAAGCGAAGGGGAAGGAGATTCGCTCCATCGCCGACCGGATGATTACTTTGGGAAAGAGGGGAGATCTTCACGCGCGAAGGATGGCGGCCGCCTTTCTTTTGGATCCGAAGGTCGTCTCGCGCCTTTTTTCCGAGGTGGCTCCCCGGTTCTCAAATAAAAAAGGGGGTTATACCCGTCTGATCAAAACCCGGATGCGGCATGGGGACGGCGCGCCGATGGTGATTATCGAATTGACTGAATTGGAAAAGGCTGAAACGCCGAAGAAGAAAGAGACAAAAGGCCAAGGGAAAAAGGCGCCGAAGGAAGAAGCGGCCCAAGAGGCCGCCGCAAGCGCAGCCCCTTAACCGGTCATGGCGCATATTTTTTTTATAAAGGCGATCGTGATTAGCGCGATCGCCTTTATTGTTTTTTCGCCTCCACTTCGGCCGCCGGCTTCGGCGGTTCCGCGGCGGCGACTAATTTTTTATCCAGCGCGTTCAAGAGCGCTTCTTCGGTGATTCCGACTTTCTCCGCGCCCGGATCGCCGTCCACCCAGCTCTTTTTTGTGTCATCGTACATCTCGAATTTCCGCTGGATCTGTATCTTCACCGTTTTTCCCTTCCCTTTTTCGGAAGCCTCGGCGCCGACGGAGGGGGCGGCCTTCGATACTAAAATAGTATAAGTATCGCGATAGTCGATTTCTTTCACCGGCTTGGCGGAATAAATCTTAAAGTATCGGAAGGTGGGGGTCGTAATTTTTCCGGCCTCTTTATCCAGAACCATCTTGC
>DATDON010000313.1:0-3894 GCA_035293225.1 Candidatus Manganitrophaceae bacterium | reverse complement strand
GCTTCGGCCAGCGATTCAAGCTCCCGCTCCAGGCGGGCGATCCGGTCGCGCGTCCGGCGCCGATCCACTTCTAATCGGGTCTCTCCGGGCCCTCTCCCGCCGATCCCGCCGGTGAGCCGCGAGAGCGCCGTGCTCCGCTCGGCCAACCGCGGCAGGCGGTATCGAAGCTGCGCCAACTCCACCTGAACCTTCGCCTCCCGCGTATGCGCCCGTTGGGCGAAGATATCGAGAATCAGCTGCGTCCGGTCGAGGACCTTCATGTCGGTCACCTCTCCGATCGCCTTCACCTGAAGGGGGGTGAGGTTCTGGTTGAAAATCAAGAGATCGGCCTGCTGCTGGAGCGCCTTCATGATCGTCTCTTTGAGTTTTCCCTGGCCGAGGAGATATTTCGGGTGGAGCGCTTTGGGGCGTTGGATCACCTGGTCGATGGGGAGGAGACGCGCCGAGCGGACGAGCTCAGCGAGCTCTTCCATCGATTCCTCCTGATCGATCCGGGGCTGGTTGGAAGCGCTGATCAAAATCGCCCGCTCTTTCCGTTGATCGACGGCGAGCGTCCTCCGTCCGGAGTCGGACTCCGCTTCGAGCGCCGATAAAAACGGTTTCAAAGGGAGGTCCAGTTGATGAATCGAGACGGGGGGATGGATTTCGTAAATCTTCCCTTCCGGGTTGGGGGGGAGGAGGTGCGCTAAATAGACCTGGCCGGGAAGGCCGTCCGGGAGGAGGCCGACCGCCGCCATGATATCGAGTCGAAGGAGCGCGAGATCGGTGAGGTCATCTTCATTGAGCGGCTCATTCTTCAGGTGGGTATGAACCAACCGGATTCCCCGAAGCCCCCGCTTGCCGGGATAGATCTCGGCGAGGTCGGGGATGAGAATCTCCCGTTCGTTTCCGATTAAAACGGAGTAGACGGCCCCCTCTCTTCCGATCAGGAGGCCGATCTGGCGTCCGATTTCATGGGAGAGGAGGGTCAGCGCGCGCGCCAGCTCGACCGTAATAATCTGGTCCGACTTGATCTTTCTGGAGGAGAGCCGTTCGAGTCGTTTGATCTGCTGCGGTTTGAGTCCGGTGGTCGTTCCGTATAAGTTCGTTTTTTTTCTCCTTTTGGAAAATTCTACCATTTTTCTTTTTCAAAAGCGATTGGTATAATAACCCTCCATGAAGAGAAAAAGAGATCGGATTTTTCGGGCCGCCGGGGCGTTCGGGGGTGTTTTCGCCGCGCTCTGTCTCCTCTCGTGCGGCCAAACGGAAAGAAGCCTCCCTTCCCCCGGCCCGTTGGAGGTCGATCTCATCTGGAGCGGTTCGGGTGAAAATCAGCCCTTCGCCCGGTTCGGCTCGGCCCTGGCGTCGGGCGACTTCAACGGAGACGGCTGGACCGATCTGCTCGTCGCCGCGGGCTCTTTCAACACCGGCCGGCCGAACGCGGGGAAGGTCTTCCTTTTTTTGGGGACGGCGTCGGGGCTTTCGGAAAAGGCCGCCTGGGCCGGCGCGGGAGACGATCAGGAAGGCGCCTACTTCGGCTCGTCGATCGCGGTGGCCGATGTCGATCGGGACGGCTTCTCGGACGCCGTCATCGGGGCGAGCGATTATGATGATGGAAAGGGGCGCAACGTGGGGAAGGCCTACCTCTATATGGGAAAGCCGGAGGGACTTTCAAGGGACCCCTCCTGGACGTCGTCGGGGGAGAATCAGTCCGGCGCGTTTTACGGAATTTCGGCCGCCGGCGCGGGCGACGTCAACGGAGACGGCTTTGAGGACGTATTGGTCGGCGCGAGCGGCTACAGCGACCGGGGGGAATCGGTCGGCAAGGCGTATCTCTATTTGGGGGGAAAGGAGGGCCTCGCCGCAGGGCCGGCCTGGACCTCGATGGGGGATCGCATGAAAGGGTCGGGGTTCGGCTTTTCCCTCGGCGCCGCGGGCGACGTCAACCATGACGGATATGATGATATTCTGATCGGCGCCCCCCGTTTTTACGGCAAAGTGTTTATCTATCCGGGCGCGCCCCGCGGCCCCCGCTCCTGGCCGATCTGGACCGCTTCGGGCCATCGTCAAGGGGGGTCGGCCTTCGGCATGACGCTGGCGGGGCTTCACGATGTCAATGGCGACCGGTTCCCCGATCTCGCGGTCGGGGCCCCCTTCGAAGACACCCCCGGCCACACCGACGCCGGAAAGGCCTTTTTGTTTTTAGGATCCCCCTGGGGGATCTCCGTCTCGGCCGGATGGGGCCGTTCCGGAGACGATCAGATCGACGCCAAGTACGGAACGGCCCTCATCCCGGTAGGGGATGTAAACCGGGACGGTTACGACGATCTGCTGGTCGGGGCCAAGGCGGCGAAGACCGGCCCGATCCGGACCGGCCGGGCCACCCTTTATCTGGGAGGCCCCCGGGGGCTCGGCGCTCCGGCGTGGAGCGGCGCCGGAGAGGGCCGGGAGGACGCCCTCTTCGGCGCGGCGGGGGCGCCGTACTCTTCCAAAAATTTCTCCGGGTTCGTTGTCGGGGCCCCTCATTATTCTTCCGATTCGGAACGGGCCGGGAAGGTCTATCTGTACCGGGCGCAAAGCGGCGCCCGATAATCGCCCGGGAGAAACGGGGCGTCTCCGGCGCCTTTTTTCCACTTGCAAATCGCATTATAATTGTGTTAGTTTTTACAATCCGTGTCTATGTAAATAGATCAGAAACGGGAATCAAATTCACACGCCCCTCCGATGGGCAT
Organism: Candidatus Manganitrophaceae bacterium; assembly: GCA_035293225.1. Lineage (GTDB taxonomy): Bacteria > Nitrospirota > Nitrospiria > SBBL01 > Manganitrophaceae > DATDON01. Next base: position 1,183 of record DATDON010000313.1, on the reverse strand, counting down.
GGTCCTTGCGTTTCACGCTCGTGATGAACGCGCAAGTCGCCCGGATGAATACAAAGGAGGGAGCGGAGGCTCAGGCCAAAAGGAGGAATCGATGTCTGTCACGCAGATCAAAGAGTTATTGGAGGCGGGTGTTCATTTCGGACACCAAACCAAAAGATGGAACCCCAAGATGGCCAAATATATCTTTGGGGAAAGAAATGATATTTATATCATCGATCTTCAGAAGACCGTCAAGAAGTTCGAGGAGGCCTATCGCTTTGTTCGGGATCTGGCGGTTCAAGGGGAGACGCTTCTCTTCGTCGGAACCAAACGGCAGGCCCAAGGGATTGTGGAGGAAGAGGCCAAACGGTGCGGGATGTTCTATGTGAATCATCGCTGGCTGGGGGGGATGCTCACCAATTTTTCAACGATTAAGAAAAGCATTGAGAAACTGAAAAAGCTCGAGGCGGCGCGGGAAGACGGCGGCGCTTATGAGCGGCTCCCCAAAAAGGAAGTGATCAAGCTTGAAAAGGAGCGGGAGCATCTGGAGTGGAATTTGGGCGGAATCAAAGAGATGCGCCGTCTCCCCGGCGCTATTTTTATAATCGACACCATCAAGGAGCGGACCGCCGTCCTGGAAGCCAACCGGCTCGGCGTTCCGGTCATCGCCGTCGTCGACACCAATTGTGACCCGGACGAGGTGGACTACGTGATTCCGGGCAATGACGACGCGATCCGTTCCATCCGTTTGATAACAGGCAAGATCGCCGACGCGGCGTTGGAAGGGCGGCGTCTCCAAGAGAAGGCGCAGTCGGAGAAACCTTCCCCGGCCGGGCCGCCGGAGGAGGTCAAACCGGAGGCGGCACCGGTGGCCGCCGCCGAGGATCGGGAGACGGCTTCGGCTTAAATAAATAAGGATCAGGAAGGGAAAAAGTATGTCGGCAGTAGACACGATCAAGGAGCTTCGGGAAAAGACGGGGGCGGGGATTATGGATTGCAAGGCCGCCCTCGCGCAATCTCAAGGAGATTTGGGAAAAGCGATCGATTTCCTTCGGCAAAAAGGGCTTGCAAGCGCCTCTAAAAAAGCGGGGCGAGAGACACAAGAGGGGATCGTCGGATCGTACATCCATTTCGGCGGAAAGATCGGCGTGCTGGTGGAGGTGAATTGCGAAACCGATTTCGTCGCCCGAAATCCCGAATTCCA
>DATDON010000312.1:0-2214 GCA_035293225.1 Candidatus Manganitrophaceae bacterium | reverse complement strand
ATAAATCAATTCGACCCGGTCATTTCTTATCTTACAAATTTTTAAATGTCTTTATCCCTTTACTTTTTCACCCATAGAATTTAAATTAGGGGTAGTTCTTTGAAACGGGGTGATTTTGATGAAACGTTTGTCTCTTTTTATAGGCCGGTCGGTTTTGCCGCTGATCTTGCTTTTGGCCTGGGGAGTTGGGCCCGGTTTCGCGGAGGAGCGGATTACCGATCAGGTCGGCGTCGTCGTGTTGGAGAACAGAATTTTTGGCGCGACGGCAGGGGAGGGGCTGGTCCGGGTCGAACTCTCGGCGGGGGAGAGGGTCGTCGCCGTCCAGAGCCGGGGGATCAACGCCTTCGTCCGGACCTCCAGCCGGCTGCTCGGATTCTCCGGCGCGCTCCGGCAATGGGACGCGGTGCGACTCGATCTTTTCGATCGGTTTATTGAAGCGCGTGTCACCCCTCGCTTGATCCTCGTCCACACCCAGAAGCATCTGTACGGATTTCAAGCCGGTTTGGGGCGCTGGCGGTCGGAGCCGATCAGCACGCAGGAAACCTTTCGCGAACTCCTCTCCGGGGAGCATATCGCGGTCGTCATCACCGACCGGCGGCTCCTGGGTGTTTCCGCCTTTTTAGGGGGATTCTTTTCGATCGACCTCTCCAACGACGAGTCGATCCTGGAGTCGACGGTCAACGATAACGTCGCGATCTTTTCGACACAAAACAGAAAGCTGATCTTTCGGTCGCAGGCGCCCACCTGGGCCGAGCTGCGATAGAACCGTTCTCGGTCAGATCTCTCGGGTGAAGGGTTTACAGCCTTGAACGGTCGCCGATGGCCTCGTAGATCGCGGAGTCTTTCGGCTTCCAGGCGGCGAGACCGGCGGAGGATGAATTACTCCGGAGTTTCTTCGTCGGGGGACTGTGAAACGGGCGGGACTTCGCCCGGGCCATTCAGGGCGCTCATCTTGTCCGCCATGTCGTTCAGCCGCTCCAAGACCGCGGCGTTCACCGTGCCGTCGGGGAAGGCGCCGTCGGGCTGAAACTCGCCGGCGGGACGGCCGGTCAGAATCTCCATCGCCTCATCGATCGTCGAAACGGCGTAGACATGAAATTTCCCGGAGGCGGCCGACTCCACCACTTCGTCCTTGAGCATGAGGCGGTTGACATTCTGCCGCGGGATGATCACCCCTTGATCCCCCTTCAAGCCGTTTGCCTTGCAGACGGCGTAGAAGCCCTCGATCTTCTCATTCACCCCGCCGATCGCTTGGAACTCCCCCCGTTGGTTGACGGAGCCGGTCACGGCGATCCCCTGCCGGATCGGAAGATCGGAAAGAGCGGAAAGGAGCGCCAAGAGCTCCGCCGCCGACGCGCTGTCCCCCTCCACCTCGGAGTAGCTCTGCTCGAAACAGAGGGTCGCGGAAAGGGAGAGGGGGATCTCGCGCGCGTACCGCCCCCCCAGATATCCGGAGAGGATCAGGACCCCCTTGTGATGGATTTTGCCGCTCAGCTTCGCTTCCCGTTCGATGTTGACGATTCCGGACTGTCCCAGAAAAACGCGCGCGGTGATCCGTGAAGGACGTCCGAAGGCGAAATCTCCCAGGTCATGCACCGAGAGGCCGTTGACCTGGCCGACCACGCCGCCGGTCACATCGACCATCAGCGTCCCCTCGGCGATCAGCTCCTGGATATACTCTTCCAGGAGGTTTGAGCGGTAGATCTTTTCCTGGACCGCCTTTTGAACATGAGCGCGGGAGACATATTTCTTCTCATCGCGGAGCGCCCAATAACTCGCCTCCCGGGCCAGATCGGCGACGTCGCTGAAACAGAGAGAGAGCTTTTTTTGATGATTGACCCAACGGGAGACCTGGTCGAGAACGGAAGCGACCGCCCCCCGGTCGAAGTGGAGCAAACTTTCCTCGCGGCAGAGGCGGGCGAGAAAGCGGCCGTATTGCAGGGGGGCGTCGTCGCGGCGGTTTTGTTGCACATCGAAATCAACCTTGACCTTGAAGAACTTGCCGAAGTTCTCATCGTACGCGTACAGCAGAGAATAAACCCATGGATTGCCGACCAGAATCAACCGGATGCGGACCGGAATCGGTTCGGGCTTGAGGCCTGAGGTCGAGGCGATGCCGTAAAGCTCTCCGATATCTTCGATCTTGACCTCTTTGTTCCGGATGATCCGCTTGACGGCGTCCCAGGAGAAAGGGTTTCGGAGGACATCCAAGAT
>DATDON010000311.1:0-4830 GCA_035293225.1 Candidatus Manganitrophaceae bacterium | reverse complement strand
TTCGGTTTACCCGCCGGATGGAGATGGGGGGAGATCAGATGACCCGCCGGATTCAGGGGGAGATGAATCTTTCATACGATGACGCCGAAAAATTGAAGCGTGACAAGGGGATGAAAGGGGAAGAAAATTTACAAGCGTTGCTGAAGAGCGAAGCGGATCGATTTATCGTAGAGGTTCAACGGTCGGTCGATTATTATCGCGCGCAGTTTCGAGAAGGGATTTTTAAGAAGATTATTCTGATGGGAGGGGGCGCGCTCCTCTCCGGATTTTCCGAATATTTTGCGACCTATTTTGATTCAAGGGTGGAAATAGACGATCCTTTTTTGAAAATTATCGGAGGGGAATCCGCCGGGTCGATCCGGGCGATCGGGCCCCGTTTCTCGACCACTGTCGGGCTGGGGCTGCGGCGGGATCTTTGAGGGAAAGGAAGCCTGGAAAGGCGCCATGAAGGAACATATCAATCTTCTTCAACTGGATGTTTTAGAGGGAAAGGGGCGATCGGACGGAAAGCTTCAGGGAGCGCTTCTTCCTCTTGCGCTTCTGCTCTTGGCCTTTCTCGGCGGCGCTTTTTATGCGCTGGACGGGAAAGAGCGGACGGCGTTGAAGCGGGAGGTCTCGACTATTCTGCAACAACGGGACCAGCTCCGTCAACAGATCGCCTCCTTCGCCGCCGCGCCTTTTTCGGGGGGGAAAGTCAAGGAAGATCCCGCTTTGTCGGTTTTAAAAAAGAAGAGGGTCTGGTCGGAAGCGCTGGAAGAAATCAGCTTGACGGTCCCGGAAGGGGTCTGGATGACCCAGTTTGAAGCCGGCGCCGACGAGGGGGTCCGTTTTGAGGGGTTCGCCGTGTCGCACCAGAAGATCACCGCCTTGATCTCGGCGTTGGAAAGATCAAGCGTTTTTCAAGATGTCTTGCTCGATTTTTCAAGGCAGAACCCAAGCGAGCGAAGGGTCGAATTTTCGATTCATGCCCGGTTCAGGAAGCCGGTGTAAGGGTTTCCGGCTGAGAGGGGAAGGATGAAGCTTCCGGCGTTCCAATGGTCTAAACTTTCGTTTCGGGAGAAAATTTTATTTTTCCTGACGGTCGGGGCGATCCTTTACGCGGCGGTTTTTTTATTATACCTGCCGAAAGCCGCCGAACGGAGACAACTTCACGCCGAAAAAACCGCCCTTGAACAAGAGGTGAAGACCCTCTCGCTCACCCTCCCGACGCTGGCGCAAAAGATCGACGAAGACGGTCCCCGGTCTTCTTCCGAGACGGGCGCGCTCTTCCTTGCGCTTTCCGACGATTCCTTGTCGAAGGTCCTGGAAGAGATCGCTCATGCGGCCCGGAGCAGAGACGTCCAGCTATTGGATTTAAGGCCGGGCGTGATTGAAAAACGGGACGCGTATGATGTCCTGCCGATCCAACTGAAAACACGTTCTCGTTTTCACAATTTTGATCGGTATCTCGCGACCCTGGAAAAACTCCCGCGGCCGGTGATCGTGGATCGAATGAAAATCGAAACAACCCGGGAAACAACTCCCGATGTGGTGGTCGAGATGTCTCTTCTGGTCTACATGAAAGGAGGGGTGTGAAGAAGACGGGGCGCGCCTTTTTTCTCGCCTTTTTTTTGATCGGGATCGCCTTCCCGCTTTTAAAAGCGGCGACGGAAGGGGAATCGCTTTTAGATATGAATATCGCTTACCTGGAGCAAAAGAGAATTTTAACCCGATGGGGGAGAGATCCTTTCTCGCTCCCTCCGCCGTCGGGGGGGGAGCCTTCCATTGAAGGGAGGGAGCCGCTTTCATTGAGCGCGATTATTTATCGAGAGGGGAAAGGCGCCGCGATCATCAATGATCAGATCGTCCGGGAAGGGGACCGGATCGAGGGGTTGGAGGTGGAGCAGGTCTTTTCGGATCGGGTCTTTCTCAGAGAGGGTTCCAGGGTCAAGGAATTGAAAGTGCGGCAATTTTTATCCAAATAACCGGAGGTCTTCAGATGAAGTCCTTTCAGTCAGTTTATAAAAAGAGGATCGGCGTCCGGATCGGTTTGGCTCTTTTGTCGGCGTTGACGCTCTCTTGGGCGGGGATGGCGGCGGCTCAAAGGGAAGAGCCGGACAACCGATCCGCCCTTTCCATTACAAAGGAGGCGTCGAAGTTTTCAATGGAATTTAGAAACGCCGATTTAAAGGATGTCCTCCGCGCCCTCGGGCAGGAGAATCGCTTGAACCTCATCGTCAGTGAGGATGTGGCGGGAAAGTTGACCCTCAGTTTCAGGGAGGTGACCTTTGATGAGGCGCTGGACGCGATCCTCAAAATCAATAATCTGACCTCCTTCCGTGAAGGGGACATCATTCGCATCATGAAGTCTCCCTTCGGAGACGGGGAGAGCGATCTCGCCACCAAAATCATCCCGATTCACTTCGCCACCGCGAAGGAGACCCAAGAGAGCGTCAAGACGCTCTTAACGAAAAAGGGAAATATCTCGGTCGATGTTCGAACAAACGCGCTGGTCGTCCGGGACTACGCCTGGAATATGGCGAAGATCGAAGAGGTGGTGAAAGCCCTCGACGGCAAGACCCCCCAGGTGATGATTGAGGCCCGCATCGTCGAGGTGAACTCGAATTTCACGCGTGAATTGGGCGTCCAATGGGGAGGAAGGGTATACGAGGCCGGTTCCGGAGGGACCTTTCGAGTCGCGGGAGCGGCGAACGGCGCAAGCGCTTTATCGGGCGGAAGTCAACTGTTTGGAAATAATTTCGCGGTCAACTTGCCGGCGGCGGTCGGGGCCGGTTCCGGCGGGGCGTTCGGTTTCACCTTCGGCAACATCGGTTCGACTTTGCAGCTTGATCTTCAGCTCTCCGCGATGGAGGATACCGGAAAGGGAAAGATTCTTTCGAACCCCCGCGTCATGACGTTGAATAACAAAGAGGCGAAGATTTCAAGCGGAACCGAGATTTTGATTCCGACCACCTCCATTTTATCGACCGCCACCTCTTCTTCTGCGACGGCGCCGGGCTCCACCGCGACCACCGGGGTCACAACCATCAATGCGAAGTTGGAGTTGACGGTGACCCCGCACATCACTCCCGACAATCAGATCTTAATCCATGTCAAAACGGACAAAAAAGATCCGGACTTCAACCGGCAGGTTCAAAATATCCCCCCCTTATCGACCCGGACGGCCGAAACCGATCTTTTGGTCGGCGACAAAGAAACGATCGCCATCGGCGGTATCTATACCCGCAACGAATCGGAAGGAGAGAAGGGAGTCCCTTGGCTCTCCAAGATTCCGATATTAGGGTGGCTCTTTAAAAAAGAGTTCAAGACCGACATTCAAAATGAGCTCTTGATTTTTATTACGCCGACCATTTATAAAGGGGGAGAGGCAGTGGCCGGGAGTCCGGGGCCGGAGGCGATCGATGAGAGATGAATGAAGTTGTTGTTTTTGTCACCACCTCCTCCAAAGAAGAGGGAGAGAAGATCGGCCGTTATCTGGTTGAAAACCGATTGGCCGCCTGCGCCAATATCCTCCCCGGAGTGACCTCCATTTTTTCCTGGGAAGGGAAAATCTGCCGCGAAGAAGAATCACTGGTCGTGTTAAAAACAAAGCGGGAACTTTTCCAACGGCTTGCGGAAGAGGTCCGGAAACTCCACAGTTACTCCGTTCCCGAAATCATCGCCATCCCCCTTGTAGAAGGAGCGTCATCCTACCTCGAATGGATCCGAAAGAATACGCTTTAAATAGAGGGGTCAGGGGCCGGGGGCCGGGGGCCGGAAATAAGGCGGAGCTGAACGCCGACCCCCGACAGAATGTTTTGGAGATATACAACCGGCTCTACGACCGCTTCGGTCCCCAGCGTTGGTGGCCGGGTGAGAGCCCCTTTGAAGTTCTCGTCGGGGCCATTTTGACGCAGCGTACCTCTTGGAAAAACGTCGAAAAAGCGCTTATTCCGTTACGAAAGAGAAGGCTCCTGACGCCGGGCGCCCTCAACCGGATTCCCGAAAAGGAGCTGGCTCGGTTGATTCGCCCTTGCGGATTTTTTAACGTAAAAGCCGGTCGCCTCAAAGCGCTGGCGCGCTTTATATTTAAAAGGTATGGCGGGTCTTTGGATCGGATGTTCTTGGAAAATGAGGATATTTTACGTGAACAACTCCTTCACATCAAAGGGATCGGCCCGGAAACGGCCGATTCAATTTTGCTTTACGCCGGGAATCTCCCCTATTTTGTCGTTGACGGCTACACCCGGAGGATTTTTTCACGCCATCGGCTGATTCATGAAACCGATCCTTACCATGAGGTCCAGAATTTTTTCATAAGCCGGTTACCCCTAAAACATGAAATTTTTAATGAATATCACGCGCTTATCGTAAAGACCGGAAAGGTCTATTGCAAAACTGAGGCCAATTGTGAAGATTGTCCGCTCAGAGATTTAATGGTCTCTCCCCTTGACAAGGGAAGAAAAAATGTTAGCCTTAATGACGGGAGATCATGGCCGGTATATGGTAACTCACGATAACAATGGGGATTTTGCCGATCTGGAATATACTTTAATAGAATATCTGCGCGTTTTAGTCGGCTTTAGAGAGAGAGGCGCCGCTTTCGTAACAGGGATGTTTTGAAAATGGCAGCGTGGTATAGAAGACTTGACAAGAGGGGGGGCCTATGTTACCATCCCCTCCACGTTTCAAGGAGATAGGAATACGATGGGAAAAAACACCGGTTCCTTTACAGTCGTAATCCTTCCAGGCCCGACCGCCCAACCTTACCGATTTTCAATCAGCAAAAAAACATTTAAATATCTTGTTGGGATCTCTTCTTTCCTCGCCGTCGGCGTCGTCGGTTTTTTT
>DATDON010000310.1:0-2378 GCA_035293225.1 Candidatus Manganitrophaceae bacterium | reverse complement strand
GTCCGAAGCCATCCGAAGTGGGTCTGGACCGGATTCGGCGTGGCGGTCGCCTTTATCGTTGTTTTCTTTACATTGTGGTATTTCAATCAGCGCGCCAATGAGAAGGCATGGGCCCTGGAGGCAGAGGCCTCCACCCTCTTCCACGAGCCTCCTCCGCTCCCTCAGCCGAAAGAGGAGGGGAAAGAGACGCCGAAGGAGATGGACAAGACGGAGCGGCTTAAAAAGGCGGCCGGCCTCTATGAGGAAATTCTGACGAAATACCCCCGATCGCACAGCGCGGCGATCGCCCGATTTGAAGCGGGAAATGTCTACTTCGAGCTTAAAGAGTATGACCTGGCCGAAAAGCGCTATCAGGAGTTTCTGCAAAAGCGCTCTGCGAATAAGTCGCTCGCCGCGATGGTTCACCTAAAATTGGGTTATCTCTATCAGGCCAAAGGGAACGACGCGGAGGGGCTTAAGCAGTTCCGCCTTGCTTATGAAATGGAAGGGGCGAAAAATAGAGATCAGGCCGGCTTTGAGGTCGGGCGCGCCCTCGAAAAAGGGGGGAGTAAGGAAGAGGCGTCCGGAGTTTATAAAAAAGTATCTGAGGATTTCGGTCAATCCCCCTGGGGGATGGAGGCGAAGGCCCGTCTCGACCGGCTGAATCCTCCGGCGGCCGCGGCGCCGGCGCCTTCCCCGGCTGTTCCGATTGAGATTGGAAAAGAACCGGCGCCCGCGGCGCCGAAACAGAAGTGATTTTCGGACGAGCCCAGCTTAGGGCGGACACGCAGGTCCGCCCCTACGAAATGCGCTGGATATCGATACGATTAATTCTCTAACGGGATGATCAACGATCTCCCGGCCCGGATCATGCTGCTCCGGCCGAGTTCATTCGCTTCCTGAAGCTTTTGTACGCTCAGGCCGTATTTTCGGGCGATTGAGCTGAGGGTCTCTCCTTTGGCGATCTGATGTTTCTGGAGATCGCTCAGTTTGAGCTCTTTTTCGACGTTCGCGGCGAAGCTCTGGAGAAACGTCTCTTTTGTCCCGACAGGAAGTTTCAGCCGGTAGTTGGGATAACGGGGAGGGGTGACGTCCTTCTTCAATTCCGGGTTCATCGCCTTGATTTCCTGCAACGAAACCCCCGCCGCCTTGGCGATCGACTTGAGCGAGGTGGGCCGGGAAATTTCGACTTCATCAAACGTCCAGAGATCGTGATAGTCGATGAAGAAGCCGTATTTTTCCGGGTTCTTCGCGATAATCGTCGCGGCCATATATTTGGGGACATAATGCTTCGTTTCGGGGCGGATGTGCCGCGATCCTCTCAAATCCCAAAAATCGTCCGCTTTCGTCCGGGCCATCGCCCGCATGATCCTCCCTTCCCCGGCGTTGTAGGAGGCGAGCGAGAGGGGCCACGATCCAAACAGCTTATAGAGGTCTCTCAGATATTTCGCGGCGGCCGCGGTCGATTTGAGGGGGTCTCTTCGCTCGTCGATCCATTGATCGATCCTCAAGCCGTATTTTTTCCCGGTTCCTTTGATGAATTGCCACGGCCCCGCTGCGCGCGCCTTGGAGAATGCCTTTGGATTGAATCCGCTTTCGATCAAGGCGAGGAAGACCAAATCATCCGGAAGGTCATACTCTCTTAAAATCTCATGCATGAGAGGGATATACCGGCCGGAGCGGGCCAGCCATTCCTGAAAATGATCCCTCAGTCTCGTTTGAAAAAGGACGATGTAGTTCTCGACCAATTTGTTTAAGACGATCGGCATATCATAGGTCACCTGCGGCGAGAGGAGATCTCCCCCCTCCACCTCCCAGGAGAGGGGAGGGAGGGTCGGCGCCAAGTCGAGCGTCTGGAAGTCGAAGAAATCTTCAGGCGTGTTCTCTTCTTCTTCGATCTCTTCCAGCGGGGTCGGCGCGACGGGAGGTGGGGATTCCTGCGGCAGGTCAATCGTGATCTCGTCGGGGATGGCGACGGAACTGAGATCAATTCCTTGAGACGCGATCAAATGGGAAGGGAAAAGAAGAAGTGGAATAAAGACAAAAATGCGCGTCATCAGGTAAAAGGTTCGTCCCATCTATCTCCTCACAATATGATTAGGTGTTCGGCCGGCGATCTAAGACGTTAATTTTATTGATAAACTCCGATTGCTCTCTCGGTTGGCTCGGACCATCTTTTTTTCTCTATTTCTCTATTAATGATAGCTTTTTATCGGGTTTTGTCAATTAAAAAAAGATTGACAAATTGACTAAACGTTTAGTAAATTAATATTATATGAGACCGAATGAGAAGATGTCCCGAGCCGATCGGGCGGAACGGAGACGGGAAGAACTTTTACAGATTTCCCTTCGATTATTTTCCGAGCGTGGATTCGAGGGGACGAGTATCCGGGATATCG
>DATDON010000309.1:0-4223 GCA_035293225.1 Candidatus Manganitrophaceae bacterium | reverse complement strand
CGCCGGCTCCGGAACCGGCTTTCCCGATTGGGTCAAACCCGCCACCGCGTCAATCTCGGCGTCGCCGTCGCAATAAACGTAAGATGGATCGGGATTGCCGGGGTTACACCAGGTGATCGAAGCGTATTGCGCCGTCGCGCCGCCTGAAAGCTGCCAAACCGTCGTCCAGCCGTCGGCGATATTCGGATCGGCCGACCAACCTTCATCATAAAGGGTCACCAGCGTCGCCTGCGTCCAATTTGTCAAATCGTTTGAGAGATAGACGTTGTACTCGTACGCCTCCCCGGGAAGCGGGTCGTGATCGATGATCGGAAAGACCACCACCTGGTTCGCCTGTCCGCCAAGATCATAGATAAGTCCGGTGCTTGGATTATTGCCGGCGCCGCCGGCGGAGGTGTCGTGCACCCAATTCCAATCACGGGCGTCGCCATAGCCGGCGACCATCCCGGTATACACATAGCCAAAAGTGGTCGGGTCCAGGGTTTGGCCTCCTCCATCAGACCCTCCGATCAGCGTTCCGTATGTCAATCCGACGGGGTCGACGAACGTTCCATTCACGATCGTCACGGCGGACGCCGATTGAATCCATCCCGCAAAAACTACCCCTGTCATTACGGCCAAAAGGAATTGAATTTTCTGTCTCACCATTTTCGATCCTTTCATATACGATTTCTTTGGTTATGATCGTGAAAGTGAATCCCAATTACCCCTTCAACATCCTCTTTCTGCCTAAAATCCCGGCTCCGATCAGTCCCGAACCGAGCAATAAGAGCGACGCCGGCTCCGGAACCCGGGCCGCGCTGCTTTCCACCGTCGCCGTCGCGGCCCCATTCGTGATAAAAGAGCTATTCATCGACAAGGTCCCGATATCTCCCAAGGCGGCGGAAAATATCCCCGGAGGATTAAAATCGACCGACACCCGATTGTAATTGACGAAGTCAATGATCAGACTCGCCTCGAACTCAGCCCCGGTCAGCCCGGTGGATAAAGTGGAGTTGTTTCCAAACGTCCCGGAAAGGATCAGGCCGCTCGTGTCGGAGAGACGAAATCCCCCTCCCGTTCCATTTAACAACCCGCCGCTGAAATCGATCGGGTCAATGTCGAGAAACACGTCGAAAAAAGAATCGGTGTTGTTTCCGTTGGAATCGAAAACAAAGGCGGTGACGGTGTTGTTCGGCGCCGAGGTAAATTGGAAAGTCTTTCCATCATAAACAAACTGCGCGTCGCTGATGCTGATGGAAGGACCGTCAAACGGAACGGCGAAGGCCTGGGGCGCGGTTAAAAACATCGATCCCAAAAAGGCGAATAAAGCGAGATTTCGTTTCATTTTAATAAACTCCATTTTGATTACGTGTTTGATTACGTGAAATGACGATTAAATTTTTTCCCCCTAAAAATAGAGAGGGCTAAAAGACCGGAGGCTAAAAGCAACAACGTCGCCGGCTCGGGGACCGGGGCGACGCTGCTTTGAATGGTCGCCGTGGCCGAGCCTTTGGTGGTAAAAGGGCTGTTCAGGGTCAGGGCCCCGACATCTCCGAGCGTCGCAGAGAATAACCCGGGGGCGTAAAAATCGACCCCGGTCAGCGTGGAATTCGAAAACTGAACAATCATGCTCGACTCAAAATCAGCCCCGGTCGTCGAGGAGAGGAGGGTGGAACCATCGCCGAAGACCCCGCTTAAGAGGAGATCTCCGACGGAATTTTTGATAACAAACTCCCCTCCGACGCCGTTTAATAATCCGTTGCTGAAGTCGACCGGGGTCACTTCAAGGGTCGCGTTCAAAAACGAGCTGACTTTTACGCCGGAAGCGTCGAAAAACGAAACGAAAACCGTATTGGGACCCGGCGCGCTTGCGAACGATCCGATGGCCGACCCATTCACCGCCGTCGAAAAGAAGTTCGAAGCGCTGAAGGTATATTGGACTCCGTTGACGCTGACCGACGCTCCATCATAAGGAATCGCAAGCGCCGAAGACGCCCACAACATAAAGAGTACGCCGGCCGCGATGGCTGATCGGACCCGCTCTTTTAGATTTTTCAAACAATCCTCCATATAAAAAAGGGCATAAAAGCGACAAGTTATAAAATGAGAGGCAGAAATCCAGAATCCGACTCTTAGGCTTTATGAGCCCTTCGTCTCCAGAGCCCCAATCCCGCCAAGCCGGCGCCGAGAAGAATCAAAGACGACGGTTCCGGAACAGGAGGAGGAACCCCTTGCCTTACCGCCCACTCCTCATAGCCGTCATTGTTGTTGAAGGGGTCGGTCGCTCCGAATTCGGAATAGAGATAGACATATTGATTGGGGCCGGTGAAAACGCTGTTTGGGATATAGGCAAACATGTCGGCCCAGCCGCTCCCCCCGCTGTTGAGATTATAATCGAGCAGAATATAGCTGTCCCCCGCGCCGTCCAGGTTGTAGACCATATAGGCGTTTCCCCCGAATGCGGGATAACCGGTGAGGCTGCCGTCAGTCCCCAGGAAGATCTGCAGCTTATCCAATGAATAAAGGGGATCGGACGACTGCTGATTGACATCCAGGAAAAACTCGCGGTAGAGGATGCCGTTGATATCGACGAGGGGAACGTCGCTCAACGTGATCGAATGGGTGCAACAGCCGGAGGGCTTGGTCTGGAACTCCAACACCCCGTCGGTATTGTATCCGGCCACGATGTCCTGGTTGGAGCCGATCCGCAAGAAAGAATCGATGACCCCCGATCCGGCGGGATGGACGCTCCCTTCGTTAAAGAGGGCCCCGTTGATTGTCCCGGAAGAACCGATGGTCGTCAGGTCCAACATGACGGCCGCCGCTTGATGGACGGAAATAATCGAAAGGAAGAACAATCCGGCGGCTATCGCCGACAGACGAATCCTCTCCACCGTTTTCTTTTTCTCAACCTGCTTGATTTGACCCGTATTATTATGTCTCATCTCATCTCTTTCGTCTTGTTCTAGTTTCGATAAGAGGACCGTCAGATATTCAGCCCGGCCCAATCCGTTTCATGCCCAATCGGCACGTGGCGATCTCTGTTAGATCGCTCCGGCGAACTTCTTTCTTCCCCACACGCCGAGGCCGATCAGGCCGGAACCGAGGAGCAGAAGCGAGGCCGGCTCCGGAACAGGGGCGACATCTCCTTTTACTTCCCCGTCAAAGTTCTTCGCAAACGTCACCGAAGAAAAGGCAGGCGCCACATTAAAGGTGAGGTTCACCATCCCGCCATTGTTCCCGCTGTAGAACGAGGCCAGCGAACCGCCGGTCACGATAAACACCGCTTCCCCGGTCCCGAGGTTGGTCCCTATTACTCCATTGAGGGTATAGGTCAAGAAATCACCGGTCAGGAGGACGCCGGAGCTGTCGGCGACCACGAGGTCGGCCCCCGCCACGCCGTCGGTTCCAAAAAGGCCGGTCACCACTCCTCCGGAGGAGGATGCGCTGAGCAGGTCCACCCGGTAATCAACCGTTCCATTCGTCAGGGCCGTGCTGTTCACCCCGTCGAACGTGATCGCAAGGGCGGCGGCGCTGACCGCCAGATTGCCTGTGGAGGCGTCGTAATGGACCCCTTGAGTCGTGAAAAGATCCTGCCCATTTCCTTGACTTGAATCAAAGGAGATATCGGGAAGGCCGAGGGTGATCGCCTCTCCCCGCCCGACGAGACCTGCGAAGAGGGTTAACGTGATGACCGCTATTCCGAATGTCGTTTTCATTATTTTCATCCTCCCACCTCTTAGTTTTGGTTAGAATACTTTATTTTAGCCAGATTATATACAAGGGGCGTGCCAAAACGAGATCTCTTTAAAGGGATTGCTTATAACTTATTGATAAACAAAGTATTTATTAAATATCGAGGGCTCTCATGCGAACGAGGATATGGGATGGATATTAAAGAGGTGTCAACTTTTCCGTCGATATTCTATCAAGCATCACGGCGAGAAATAATAATTTTCATTATAAATCAATTATTTATATAAATTTTACACGGAAGGAGGTGTCATCTTTTCCGTCGGTTTTAGGAAGGACGTTCGATTTGATGTTTTATGAGGATGTCATGAAGCGCCTGGCGGGAGATACCGAGAGCCGACGCCGCCTGGGTGACGTTTCCCCCAAACCGGGCGAGCGCCGACTCGACCAACTTCTTTTCAAATTCTTCCCGGGCGCTCTTTAACCTTGGAAAAGGGGAAAGTTCAGAGGGAGGGGCCAACTCCAAATCGGCCGGCGTCAACAAAACC
>DATDON010000308.1:0-2114 GCA_035293225.1 Candidatus Manganitrophaceae bacterium | reverse complement strand
CCCATACTTTATGGAAGATATCGCGCCGGACCGTTTCGGCGAAGGTCTTGGGGTTCAGCGAGTCCAAGCTGATGTTCATCCGCCGCAGACCGGCTTTGTAGAGATCGGCCGCCATTTCCGGCAGAAAGACGCCGTTTGTCGTAAGAGCAATCTCCTTGATTCCGGGAACCCGGCTTAATTGGTCGACGAATCCAACCACCCCTTTCCGAACCAGAGGCTCTCCTCCGGTGATCCGAACCTTTCGGAGCCCCCTCCGAGCGGCCACGGTGATGATCCGCAAGAGCTCGTCATAGGACAGGATATCGGCCGTCGGCGTCCAATCGAGCCCCTCCTCCGGCATACAATAAACGCATCTAAGATTACATCGATCGGTAATGGAAACTCTCATATAGGTAACGGATCTTTTATAAGCGTCTACCAGAGGATTCATCGTGCCTCCTATTCGGTTTAAGATTTCGGAAAACCAAAATTCATTTGTTAGAAAACTTTCTCTATCTCCTCATCACATCCGGGAAAAAACATATTACAGGCGATTAACCGCCAGCTTATAGAAAAGGAACAGACGTGTCAATAAAAAAAGTAATACAATATTGTCTTATAGGCTACATCCGCGTCGCAATTATGCCTACTGGGTATGTCGCAAAATTGAAACATTGTTGCTCCCCGAATTCACCACCACCAGATCGGGATCTTTTGAGTCGAAATTCCCGGATAAGACCTGTTGGGGATTGGTCCCGACGAAAAACCGCTCGGCTTCGCCAAAAGAGCCCGGACTTCCTGGGTTATTATTTGTGAAAATGATCAGATGGGCGTTGAAACCGTCGGTCACCGCCAGGTCGTCCAAACCATCTAGATCAAAATCAGAGGCGGCAATGGATGTCAATAGGGTCCCGTTGGGGGCGCCGACCTGAATCGTGTTTCCGGCGAAAAAGGTCCCATCCCCCTTTCCGAGTAAAATATGGAGGGTCGCGTCCCCTTGTGAAACCACGGCAAGATCTCGGATTGTGTCTTGATTGAATTCTCCTGAGATAATCGAGACCGGCTGTTTCCCGACAGGAATCGGAGCCTTTTTGATAAAGAGGCCCGCTCCATTCCCCAGAAAGACCGACGCATTATCGCTGCCGCTGTTCACCACGGCCAGGTCGCGATGGGAATCGCCGTTGAAGTCATCGATTGAGACAGAGAGAGGCCCGCTCCCTCCTGATCCAAGAGGGGGAAAAGAGGGAGAAGATTGGAAACGGCCGGCCCCGTCCCCGATAAAGAACGTCAAAGTATTGTTGGCAATATTCGCCGTAATGAGGTCAGTCTGACCATCCTCATTTAAATCGACCGACGCGATGAAAAGAGGGCCTCCGGCAAGAGGGACCTTTTCAAAGACTTCCACTGTTCCGTCGCCGTTATTCAAGAGGGCGAAAAGGGCTCCCTCGCTGATATCGACCACCGCCAAATCGGGATAAAGATCTGAAGAAACGATGTTATTAAACAGGCCGGTCGTCAGGGAGAAAAGGCCGCTCGCGATGGTTCCCGTTGAAATGGGGAGATTAAAAGCGCCCGGTTGGGCCGGTTTATTCAACAAGATGGAGATATCTCTGCCGTCCAAATTGGCGGTCGCCAAATCGAGAAGGCCATCCAGGTTATAGTCGGCGATCGCGACCGACTGAGGCCCGGCGCCGGTGGAGTATTGGACGGGAGGATGAAAAAATCCAACGGTCAAGGTCGCTGTCGCGGAAACGCCCCCCTGAGTCACCGTCACCTCGGTCGTCCCAAAGGCGGTCCCCGTCGCCGCCCGACCGGTTTGATCAATCATCGCTATGGAAGTGTTGCTCACGTTCCAGGCAAAGGGATTGTTTGGGTCATTACAGATGATGACTCCGTCGGTATTCTTAGAGACGGCGGCAAACTGGACGGCATGACTCCCTCCTCCCGGGACGGTCGCTTTAGAGGGGGATATCTCAATGCTTATGGGAGAAGTATCAACGGGACAAGATCCAACATCGAGCGAGGCGGGGTTGCTGATGACTTTCCCGTCGGAGGTTGAGGCGGTGATCTGATAGCTTCCGGCGGCGACTCCGGTCGCCTTGCCGTTCGGGTCGAGTGTGACGCCGGTCACACCT
>DATDON010000307.1:0-13793 GCA_035293225.1 Candidatus Manganitrophaceae bacterium | reverse complement strand
ACCTTGATGATTTCCTGATAAGGAACGCCGTCGACCAGCCGCGCTTTGACGGATAAGCCTTTTTCGGAAAGTCCTTTCCTCAGATTATCGAGGAGAGGCTGCGCAATGGTCTTCAACGCCTTGCGATGGTCCACCACGGTCAGCGTGTCGGAGACGCTGTAGGTAAAGGATTCCATCACATGCGCCAGGAGGATCTCGGCCTTAAATTTTTCAGCCAGAACGGCGGCGTAATCCAGCGCCTGATCCGAATCGCGCGAAAAATCGGTCGGGACCAGAATCTTTTGAATGGAGGGTTTTTCCTCTCTCATCGGCCTCCCCCTTTTTGAACGGTTTCGCCCGGGTGATTTTGTTAAACCGCTTTTCTCGTCTTCTCCTCTTGATATCGCTCAACAACGTGAAGGGAATACTCCAGCGCGTCCAGTTCCGTAAAGATGCCGATCATTTTCTCCTCCCGATCGACCACCGGAAGGGCGCCGATCTTCCGTTCCACCATTATTCTGATCCCCTCCGCGATCGGCGCTTCGGCCTTGATCTTCAGGGGATGGCGCGACATCACCTCGCTGACCGGAAGCCGAAGATACCGGTCCTCCTGCTTGCGGTCTTCCTCTGAAAGGCTCGCTTTCCCCAGAAACTGCCGGATGTCCCGGTCGGAGACGATCCCGACCAGCTTTCCTTTTTCAATAACCGGCAGATGGCGAATATCCCGCTCGAACATCAGTACGAACGCTTCGCCGATGCTCTGGTCCGGTTTAATCGTGACAGGATCCGACGACATCCGATCTCCGATCGTCAACGTTTCCTTTTGGCTCATTTTATTTCCCCCCTCTCCGCGGGCGAAGCGCCCGACCCGGTCGTGAACGTCTCTTCCTGCCGGCGCTGGGACACCGACACCAGCCAGTAAACGGCGCCCAAGATCAAAAGCCTCCCCAAGGTGAAAAAACCCGACTGAAGATCGAACGGCTCGGTGGTCGTGATCAATACGTGGCGGATGGTCGCCGCGATCGCCACCTCAATAAAAACGGCGACCTCCAGCCGCCCTCCCCCCAGATATCGGATCTCCGCGTTGAGCAGTTCGGAAAAAGTCCAAAGAATCAGGAGGGAGCCGAGCGCGTGGAAAAATCCCTCTACCAACGTCCTTAGCGCGAACGCGGAATAGACATCGTGGGCGAAGAGGGCCAGGGCCATCAACGAACCGATCACCAGGGCCAGCCCCAGCATCAGATGAAGCCCCCGGTTGAACCGCTTCATCAATTGAAGCAGAGGGGATTCCACCTGCGGCGCCCTGACCCGCCCCGGCGCCTCGGCCGGGAGATGGCTTCGAATCGGCATAGATCACCCCTCTTCGGCTTCGCGCTCCCCGCTTCCGGCGCCGCGCTGAAATCAGAGCCCGATCGCGCTCTTGAGCGGCTCCAGCGCGATATGTTCCACCTTCGGGCGCGCGATCCTCTCAAAGTCGGCGTAGCGCATTTGGACGACTTCGTGGTGAGACCCCGCCGGAAAGAAAATCTCTTTCTCGCTCGCCAGAGAGGCCTCGACATAGACTTCGAGGCCGTAGAAATTTCCAAAGGGAGGGGCCGCGCCGACCTCGCAATCCGGAAAAAGTTTTTTCATGTCTCCTTCGGTCGCAAGAGAAGCATGCCGAACGCCCAGCAGTTGAGAAAATCGGACCAGGTCAAGCGGACGGTTGGCCGGAAGGACCGCCATGGCGTATTTTTTGTCCGCCCGGACCACCACGACCTTCGCCACTTCCCTCCCCGGAACATGAATCGAAGCAGCCAACTCCGGAGCGGTATAGACCTCCGAGTGGGGAATCAGCCGATAAGAAATCTTCTCCCTTTCGAAAAGGGCCTTCATCCGTTCAAAAACGGCGGGACGCTCCGTCGATGTCCGTCCCTTTTCTTCCTTCCCTCCTGGAAATACTTGCCGCCAATCGAACCACTTACCCATTTTTTCTTTTTTAAAAAGACGCATCGAACGCCTCCTTTCCGTCACTTTATTTTATAACTTATCCTTTCTGCGAAGCAATGGCCCGCGCCTTCTTTCGATCCCGCCTAAAAACCGCTCGGCGGCCCCATCTTTTCTTCCAGGTAACCGCTTAAAATATCGCGGCGCGAGATCATTCCGACGACATGGAGATGACCGTCCACCACCGGCGCCCGGTTTACCGGGTTGTCCCGGAAGAAACGGCAAATTTCCATGGCCGGCTTATCGACTGAAATAGACAAGACGCTCTTCATCATCTCCCCCGCGGAGACGTCGGCCAGATCGATCCCCGACGCGACGGCGCTCAGCAGGTCGGACTCGTTGACGGCGCCGATCAGCCGGCCCTCCTCATTGACGATGGGGGCGGTTCCGAAATTTCCTTCCACCATCGCCCATACCAATGTTTCGCATTTCGCCTCTTTTTTAAAATAAGCGACATCCCGCTCCATCAAATGCTCCGCGGTCATCGCCCGAAGGGACTGGGTCCCCATCATATAATCGCTTCCTCGCATGGGAATCTCCTCCTCTTTGGATGAATATTCTATCAATATAAAACAGCAATTCCGGCGCCAGTTGAAAGAGGAAGAGCCTTTAATCTTATTCTGGAATAACAAGGGGTTAAAAACCGGAAAGGGAGCGGCTTGGAAAGAGGATGTATCGTCTGTCCAAACCATTAGACACCCTTGCTGGACAGAAGCCCGATTTTGCTTCGGGTCATGTTGCGCTTCAATCGACAAAATGCTATCCTGAATGGAATTTTTTATTCAATCCAGCCTTCATGACCGGGCGTGTCTTATAGAGGGAGACGACATGGGACACAAGTATTTCGGATTTATCGTGAAACACGCCTATTGGGTGATGGCGTCGATTGCGGCGGTGACGATCTTCTGCGCCTTTCAACTCGCCTCGCTCAAGACGGAGCTCGACCCGAAACGGATCCTTCCGCAAGACCATCCCTATATTCAGATGAACAACAAAATCGAGCGGCTCTTCGGCGGAGGGAGGGTCGTGGTGGTGGGGGTGGCGTCGAAAAGCGGAACGATCTTCAATCCCGCCATGCTGGCGAAGATCGACCGGATCACCGCCGAAGTTGAAAAGGTTCCGGGGGTCCTCTCCGACAGCGTCCTCAGCGTCGCCTCCAGAAGGGTCAAACACCTTCGTTTCAACGATCAGGGATTCGACGTCGAGCGGTTGATGCCGGAGGTCCCGACGACCCAGGAGGGGGCGAACGCCGTCCGGGAGCGCCTCTTCGCAAATCCGCTCTATGTCGGCTCCCTCGTCTCCGCCGACGCCTCCGCCGCCGCCGTCATCGTCGATATCCCGGACCAGGAAGAGACCCCGGCGCATGCGGCGTTCCCTCCTGATAAAACGGCCGACGCGCCGGCGATCGCGCAGGATGGAACAGCGCATGCGCCGGTCAGCGACCTGATGATCTATGAGAAGATCAAAGCGATCGCCGACCGGGAAAGCGACTCGCAGACCTCCATCCATCTGGGGGGCCTCCCGGTCTCCCTCGCCTTTCTGGAGAAAGACACCGCCGTCATGAATTACAGGGTCTTCCCGGTCGCATTTCTCGTGATCATGGCGATCCACTATCTTTCCTTTCGAACGTTCCAAGGAATGTTGATTCCGCCGCTGACGGCGCTCCTCAGCGTCATCTGGGCGATGGGGCTCATCAGCCTCACCGGATTGAAACTCGATCTTTGGACCAAAGGGTTGACGCCGATTTTGATCGTGGCGATGGCGGCGGGCCATTCCGTCCAGATCCTCCGCCGGTTTTATGAGGAGCTGGAATACCTTGTCGGGATGGACGTCCCCGAGCCGGCCCAGAGGATCGCGGTGGTGGAGGCGACGTCGAAGATGGCGCCGGTGGTCCTGACCGCCGGTCTCGTCGCCGCGGCCAGTTTCGCCTCGCTCGTCACGTTCCAGCTCGGGACGTTCCGATCGTTCGGGTTGATGACCGCTTTCGGAATTCTAAGCGCGTTGATTCTCGAGATGACCTTGGTCCCCGCCCTCCGCTCCCTGATCCCCCCTCCCGGCGGCGAAGAGTTGGAGGTCGTGCTGCGCAAAACCTCCGCCGACCGGATGCTCGGCGCCTTCGGCCGTTGGGCCCTCGGCCCGGCGCAGCGATGGGTCCTGGCGGGAGGGGTCGCCGTGATCCTGGTCGCCTTGATCGGCGCCGATCGGATCACCCTGACCAACTCTCTTCGCGACCTTTTCTTCGAGCGGACGGCGCTTCGTCAAGACGACCGGGTCCTGAACCAGAAATTCGGGGGAACCTCGACGTTCAATATCCTGATCGGCGCCCCTTCCCCCGACGGACTCAAAGACCCCGAGATGATGCGGGCGATTGAAGGGCTCCAAACGCGCTTGAAGGAAAATCCCCAGGTGGGGCGGACCGAATCGTATGTCGATTACGTCAAACGGATGCGGCGCTCTTTTTACCAGGATGACCCGAAGGAGGAGCAGATCCCCCGAAGCAAGGAGGAGGCGGCCCAATTCCTCTTTCTCTATTCGGTCTCCGGAAACCCGGACGATTTCAAGCGGGTGGTCGATATCCATTTCCAAAACGCCGTGATCCTCGCGTTTTTAAAAACGGACGCCACCGAAACGGCGAAGGAGTTGATCGACGTGGTGGAGCAATATAAGGCCGCCCATTTCCCGCCCGACGTGACGGTCGGCGTCGCCGGAAGCGCGCCGGTCACCCTCGCGCTCAACGACGTCATCATCCACGGAAAAATCTTGAACATCCTTCAGATGATGGCGATCACCTTTATTCTGGTCTCGATTATCTTTCGATCGTTTCTGGCGGGGGGGATCGTTCTGATCCCTCTTTTGATCGCGGTTCTCTGGAATTTCGGTTTTATGGGCCTTACCGGCATTCCGCTCGGAATCTCCACCGCCGCGGTCAGCGCGATGGCGGTCGGGATGGGCGCCGATTACGCCATCTATATCCTCTATCGGTTGCGCGAAGAGCTCTCCCTGAACCGACACTTGGAGCGGGTGATTTTCGTCACCCTGACGACGGCGGGAAAGGCGATTCTCCTGATCGCGGCCGCTTTCTCCGCCGGAACCCTCTTGGTGACCTTTCCGGGATACTACCTCCACATGGAAGGAATCTTGACGCCGGTGGCGATGTTGACGAGCGCCTTCGCCGCCGTGATCATCCTCCCCGCGCTCATCATGACCTTTCGGCCCCGTTTTATATTCAAGGTCATCCCCAATGAGTGGATCGAGCTCTACACGACCCGAACCGAGACCCAAAAATTCACGGTGGAAGGGGACGTCATCCGAAAACCGGGAAAGAAGTGACGGAAAAGACCGGGTCACGCGCCGAACCATCCCAATCCCACATTTCCGAGCCATCCCAACGAGATCAGATAGATCCAGGTCAGACCGGCCATGACGTAGCCCGCGACGATGACCGCCCCGTCCTCCTCCATCATCCCGGCGGCCAGGAGGACGATCGACCAGGCCGGAAGGGTATTGGTGAACGGAATCGGAAGGGGCAGCATCAGGACGAACCCGCTCGACATCATCGCCAGACCGTTTAACGTGTTGAAGGAAGTCCAATTTTTGAAGAAGCGCATCCGCGGATGGAGGACCTTCTCCAGCCGGTTGGCCGCGGCGAGCGCCGCCTTGATGATCTTCGCCAAGGTCGTATAAGGGATTTCCTTTTGAAGCAGCCGCTGGGGGAGCCAGGGCCGTTTCCGCAGCGCGATGCGAAGGCCGAAGAACATGAGGACCGCGCCGAATAGGGTCGAAAGCCCCGGCAGCGGGATGGGGGTGCAGAAAGGCAGCGCCAACATGATGATGAGGACGTCCAACCCGCGGCCGTGGAGGACCTCGATCACCTCCCGGAGGGTGACGGCCCGGCCGTTCGCATGATCGAGTATTTTCCGCAAATCTTCGGAGAGCCGCGTCGGTAAAGGATGAGGTCTCGTCTTCATGAAATCTTACTTCCTCTCTGTCTCGGACGATTATAACGAATCATACCCGCGCTGTACAGCGGGAATGCAGGTTTGCCCCGATTTAAATTTACTTTATAAACACCAAAGAGTGTAGTATCTTTTGAGAGAAAAAGGAATTTTTCTTTCAAGGAGGAATATCCATGAGGTCAACCCGCCGGAGCCGGTGGCGCGATGTTTAACGACTCGCGCAACCCCCCGCCGCAGAACGCGGTGGACCGATTCATCCGCCATTTCCGATTTGCGGCCTACCTTCTCGCGATCGGTTTTCTCTATCTGATCGGATCGACCGCGATCGGCGCTGCGCTCGCCCCTTCCCTATGGATGCTCAAACATTGGATCCCCTGGAGCTTGGATTTGAACGGATCGCTCCGCTGGCCGATCCTCGGCCTGGGGCTCGGGCTCGCCTTTTTTCTCTCCGGCTTCACCCTGTTGGTCGTGGTCCCGGTTTACAACTTCTTGCTGCCGACCCGGATGAAGCCGTTCAAGGGGGGCTACTTCACCCTCGCGGCGCTTCCCTGGTATCTCCACAACGGGCTCTTCTACCTGGTTCGTTTCACCTTCCTTCAATATGTGACCTTTACCCCATTCGGGATCTGGTTTCTCAGGGCGATGGGGATGAAAATCGGCCGCCGGGTCTATATCACCACCGACTACATCTCCGACCCCCAACTCATCACCCTGGAAGACGATGTCGTCCTGGGAGGGAGCGTCCGGATCTTCGCCCATTACGGAGGAGGCGGAAATCTCGTCATCGCGCCGGTCGTCATCGGGGCGGGCGCCACGATCGGCCTCAACGCCTCGGTGATGGGGGATGTCCGGGTGGGGGCGGGCGCCGTGATCCTCCCCCACTCCGTATTGCTCCCCGGCTCCCGGGTCGGCGAGGGGGAGACCTGGGGAGGCGTCCCCGCCCGGCCGATTGGCCGCGAGGAGATGGAGAGGGTCAAGCAGGAGGTCCGCGGCGTGAAGGTTTAAAACTTTTAAAATTAAACTTTTTAAACGTTTTGAACGATTTAAACTTCTTGTTTCAGCTTAACAGTCAATCGAGAACGTCCCATGCGCGCCTCTCCCCTCCATTATATTGAACTGGGTTCAGGCCCTCCTTTGCTTCTGATCCACGGCCTGTTCGATTCCTTGGAAACCTGGAGCAAGGTCCTCCCCCTTCTTTCCGACCGGTTTAAAATCGTCGCCATCGACCTGCCGGCATTCGGGAAAAGCGCCTTGCCGGATCGCTGGACGGAGAGCGTTTCAGGGATGATCGGGGCGGTGGCCGCGTTTTTAGACCAAAAAGGGATCGAAAAGATTTCGCTGGTCGGAAGCTCCATGGGAGGAAGCCTCGCGCTCGGAATCGGCGAACGGTATCCCGAACGGGTAGATAAGATCGTCTTGCTGAATCCGTACGGCCTCCCGTCGATTCCGGCGGCCGTTGCGGCGGCGCGGAATTTTCTCCTCGGAAACCTCCTCCCTTATCTTCTCATCAAGCCGTTTTTAAGGCGCTGCGCCAAGATCCTCTACCGCCGTTCCCTTTATGATCAAACCTTGCTCGATGAAATTTTGATCGACCGGGTGATCCTCCCCTATTCTTCTCTTCGGCGCCGCCGGGACCTTTTTCGATTCTTAAAAGGAATTTCTCCGGAAGAAATCATGAAAATCGACCATCTTCTTCCGGCGATCCGCCGGCCGGTCCTCATCCTCTGGGGAGAAAACGACCGCTGGCTTTCGGAGGCGCATTTGGCGAGGCTTCAGCGCCGGCTTCCTCAAAGCCGGGTGATCAAACTCCCCTCCTGCGGGCATCTCCCCCAAATGGAAAAACCGAAAGAGGTGGCCGAAGCGATTTTTTCTCATATACCTTGTGAATAGCCCACCCACCAAACCACCCCATTGATTTCTTAAGTAGGGGCGATTCACGAATCGCCCCTACGCTCCCATGATCCTACGCCGTAGAGAAATAATCCGACGGCGTTTGACCTTTCCCTCCTTTCCGATTAAAATGAACCCGCGGCCTCCACATCAGGAGCGGACACCTTGTTCTCCGATATCGCCTCTCTTTTTCAAAGCCCGACCAATCCGCTCTATCGCGAGCGGGACGCCCTTCTCGCGGAGGGAAAAGAGATCATCGACCTCGTCTCCGGGAATGTCAATCGCCACGGGCTTCTTTATCCTCAAACAGCATTAGAGCGCGCCCTCCGCGAAGGGGCCGACCGGGCGAAAGTCTACCGCCCCGATCCGCTCGGCCAATCGGCCGCCCGTCAGGCGATCAGCGATTATTATCAAGAAGAAGGAATCTCGATTCCGGCCGACCGGATTCTCATCACGCCGGGGACCAGCCTCTCTTATTGGTACGCGTTTAAACTCCTCGCCGACCCGGACGACGAGATTCTCTCTCCCCGGCCGACCTATCCCCTGTTCGATTCCATCGCCGCCCTTTCAGGGGTCCGGCTCGTTCATTATCGCTTGAGAGCGCTGGATCGGTGGGTCATCGATCTGGACCATCTTGAATCGTTGATTACGGGAAGGACCAAGGCGATCATCTTAATCTCGCCGCACAATCCGACCGGCGCGGTTGCGGCCGAAAAGGAGATCGAACGGTTGGGGGAGATCGCCGCCCGTCATCATCTTCCGATCATTTCCGACGAGGTCTTCAGCCCCTTCCTCTTCCTTCGGGAGCGGCTCCCCCGTCCGGTTTCGACCGCCGCCCCCCTCGTCTTAACCCTCAACGGTTTCTCGAAAATGCTCGCCCTGCCGGGGATGAAGATCGGCTGGATCGCCCTCTCGGGAGAGGCCGCGTCGGTCGAGAAGGCGAGGGGGGCGCTCGAAACGATCTCCGACACCTTTCTGCCGGTCAACGAGCCGGCGCAGTTTGCGGCGCCGATCCTCTTGCAAGAGGGGAAGGCCTTTCTGAACGAATACCGGGCGGAGATCGGGCGGCGGCGGGAAACGGCCCTCCGGGCCCTCTCCGGAAGCGCCTCGCTTTCATTCATCCCCCCTGAAGGAGGATTTTATCTGACGGTCCGGATCAACGACCCCGAGGCCGACGAGGAAAAGATCGCCCTCGACCTTCTGCGCCGGTTCGGGCTGCTGGTCCATCCGGGGTATTTTTTCGATCTGGAGCCGGCCCATTTTACCTTCAGCTTCGTCTCCGAGCCGGCGGCTCTTGAACAAAGCTTGAAAAAGATCGTCGCGTATTTCAACGGCCACAGCGGTTGACTTTACCTCGTTGATCATTATAAGCTTTGGAATAAAACAGCAAGGAAAATGGATTTTCTCACCACGCAAAATCGGGCCCGCTTTTTTGAGATCTGGAGCAAGGCGAAATCGGGGCTCCCCCTGGAAGGGGAAGAGGCCCTCTTCGCCGACATCATGCTCGAACACCGGGAACATCACCCCCTTTTCGACCTGGGAGAGGCCGCTTTTGAGATCGATTTCTCCGGGCGGCGCGAGATCAACCCTTTTCTTCATACCTCCCTTCACGCAGTGGTGGAACAACAGATTCAATCCGGCCGGCCGGCCGAGACGGAACAGGCCGTCGCCGCCCTTCAAAGCCGGGGCGAATCGCGCCATGACGCGATCCACCGGATCGGCGCTCTCCTCGCTCAGGCCCTCTACGACGCGGTGACGCGGAACAGGCCGATCGATGAGGCGCGCTACATTTCAAATTTAAAAGAATTCATTTTTTAAGCGAAGGTAGAAGGCTTCATGTTTCTCCAACGAGAGAAGATCAAGGCGCCGGAGATCGAGGGAGAGCGTTGGTTCAACGCTCCCCCCCTTTCGATCAAAGGGCTCCGGGGAAAGGTCATTCTGATCGACTTCTGGGACTATTCCTGCGTGAATTGCGTCCGGACCCTCCCCTATGTGAAGGCGTGGCATGAACGTTACGCTGGAATGGGATTGATCACGATCGGCGTCCATGCGCCGGAATTCGACTTCGCCAAAGACCCCTCCCATCTCCAAAAAGCGATCGAGACGTTCGGGTTGAAATATCCGGTCGTCATGGACAACGGCTACAAAACGTGGAAGGCCTTCGCCAACCGCTATTGGCCGGCCAAATATCTGATCGACCGGGCCGGCGTGATCCGCTATCGCCATTTCGGCGAAGGAAACGCGGTGGAGACCGAACTGGCGATCCAATCGCTTTTGATGGAGGTCGAGCCCTCGCTGTCGCTTCCCGATCCGATGCGCCCCCTGCGGGAGAGCGACTATCCCGGCGTGGTTTGCTATCCCCCCACCCCCGAGCTTTATCTCGGAGCGCGCCGGGGCAGAATCGGAAATCGGGAAGGGCTGCAGGAAGGAAAAACCGTCGAGTACGTTCTGCCGGACGCAAGGCAGGAAGATATCTTCTACGCGGAGGGGCCCTGGAGGGCCGCCGCGGATCACCTGACCTTTTCAGGCGGCGGCGGGGGGGCGATTCTGGTGAAATACTCGGCCAAAGAGGTGAATCTCGTCCTGTCGGCGAAAGAGGATGGGACGGGCGGAGAGGCGATCGTCTGGTTGAATCAAAACGGCCGGCCCCTCCCAAAAGAGGAGATCGGCGAGGATGTGGCGATCGATCCGAAAGGCCGGGCTTTTATCCGCGCCGCCGGCCCCCGGATGGTCCGGCTGATTCAAAACCCGTCGTTTGGAACCCATGAATTGCGGCTCTTTACCCAGTCGAAGGGGCTGACCCTCTACGCCTTTACTTTTGTCTCCTGCAAGGTTTCGCCGCAAGAAGAGACGTAACGTAGATCCAGGTCTTCAATCATCTTAAGATCGTCTTCCGGTTTTCTCCCCAGGGTCGTCAGATAATTTCCGATGAGGGTGTGGCTCGCCCCCGCGGTGAACATCCATGATTGCAGATCGCGCAGATGGACCTCCCGCCCTCCGGCGGTCATGATGTCTTTCGACGGGAGCATCAAACGATAGACGGCGATGATCTTGAGAATTTCCATCGGCCGGAGCGGCGGAAGATTTTCAAACGGCGTTCCTTTAATCGCATGGAGGAAGTTGAGCGGCGCCACATCGACGTCGAGCTCCTGAAGGGCGACCGCCAGCTCCACCCGCTGATCGAGATTCTCCCCCATGCCGAAAATCCCGCCGGAGCAGATGCGGATGCCCGCTTCCTTGCAATATTGGATCGTTCGGACGCGATCCTCATACGTGTGGGTCGAGCAAATCTTTGGAAAATGGGAGCGCGCCGTCTCGAGATTGTGGTTGTAGTAGGCCAGCCCCGCCTCTTTGAGCTTCAACGCGATCTTTTTGTCGGCGATGATTCCCAACGACGCGTCGGTTCGGGTATGGCCGGCCGCCACCAGCTCCCGAATCCGATCGAGGACCATCTCCAACTCTCGCCCTTCTCGAAGGCCCCACCAGGCGGCGACGATCCCGAAGGCCTCCGCGCCATGATCTCCAGCCTCCTTCGCCGCCTGCAAAATCCCCTCCGCATTCATCAGCGAATAGGCGGGGACGCCGGTGTCATGATAGGCCGACTGAGCGCAGAAGTTGCAGTCTTCCGAGCAATTTCCGGACTTGGCGTTCACGATGGAGCAGAGGTTGATTTGGTCTCCCCAATAATGGAGGCGGACCCGGTTGGCGGACGAAATCAGATCGATGATATCGGGGCCTTCGGCCCGAATCAACCGGCGCCCCTCCTCATACGTCAGCCGCTCCCCCGCGATCGCCTTCTCCTCCATCCTTCGGATAAAATCTCTCATCGTTTCCCTCCTCAATTGTATGTGGGGGCCCGTGCAGAGAATTCGTTAACCGTTAAACGTGATTCGTTATTCGGAAAGGTTCTTCCGTTTAGCGAATGACGATTCACGAATAAACGTCCTTTGCCCTCTCAATGCCCCCACGCCCCGCGTCTACATTATCCATTCCCGGCCCCCGCCCCCCCGGCCCCAGCCTTTAAAGCCATTTCTTTTTCCGGAAAAATAAGAACATCGCGGCGGTGATGATCGCCATTCCTCCCAAGACTCCCCAAAAGGCGTCTTCCGACCGGAGTCCCGGTATCGACTCAATATTCATCCCGTAAATACCGGTGATCAGCGTCAAAGGCATGAAGGTCGCCGTAAAGATGGTGAGGATCTTCATGATCTCGTTGAGGCGGTTGGAGACGACCGAGAGATACGCTTCCAGCGCGCCGGTGATCAGGTCCCGGTACGATTCCGAAAGGTCGGAGATCCGGACCAGGTGATCGTAAACATCCCGGTAATAGATCGCCGCTTTTGGGCTGATCACCGAAAAATTATCGCGGCTCAACCGGTTTAAAATTTCGCGCTGGGGGCCGGTGACCCGCCTTAAATGCATCACCTCTTTCTTCAACGTGAAAATTTTGTTCAGGGTTTCTTGATCGGGATGAGAAAAAACTTCCTCTTCGATCCCGTCGACGGCGTCGTCAAATTGGTCCAGGACCGGAAAGTAATTATCGACCATCCCGTCCAAAATCTCATGGAGCAGAAAATCGACCCCCTTGGTCATCGACGGGGCGTTTTTGAGAAGGCGTTCTTTCGTCCGGTTGACGCTTCGGGAAGGTTGGTCATGATAACTGACCAGATAATGCGGGCCGAGAAAAAAATTTATTTCGGCGGTGGTAAAGCCCCGCTCTTCCGAGACACGCGATCCGTGCAAGACCAGAAAAATATAATCTCCGAAATCGTCGATCTTCGGAAGAAGGGTCTCCGTGACGCAATCTTCAATGGCCAGCGGGTGAAAATTAAAATATTTCGAGAGGACCGAACTCTCCTCTTCGGTGGCGTTTTCCAGATCGACCCAAATTAAATCCCTTTTTTCTTCCAAAAGTTTCGGCAAAAGATCGGGCCGGTCCAAGCGCCGGAATCCTTCTTCTTTGGAATAGATGAAAAGGGTCATCATTTGATTAATTCCGGGGGTCCGCCCCTTCAATCTCGGCCAAGAAGCGGGCGCCGTATTGGGCGAGTTTCTTCGGGCCGATCCCGTTGATCTGAAGAAGCTCCGCCTCGTTCGTCGGCCGTCGCGCCGCCATCTGGAGGAGAACGGCGTCGCTGAAGATGAGATACGCCGGCAGCCCTTTTTCATCCGCCAGACGCTTCCTGAGCGCCCTCAATCGGACAAAAAGCGCTTCCTCTTCCACATGCGGTGATCCATCCTCTCCCAGCGGCGCCTCCGAAGCGGCCCAAGCCCTCTTTTCTCTCCGGGCGGCCGACCGCGCCGGCGCAACGGGGCCGATTTCTTCGAGGAGATCCCATCCTTTGCAGACATCGCACGCAATCCCGCACGGAGGGATCGACTCCCCGAAGTGGGCGACCACCGCTTGGTGCCGACAACGCTTCCGCTCGGCCAGGGCGAACATCTCCCGCGTCTGGCCTTGGACTCTTTTTACGAGAAGCGGGTCGGCCGTCCCTTCCAGAAACCGGTCGTAGCTCAACACCTCCGACCAGGAATAAAAGAGGACGCAATCGCTCCCGACCCCGTCCCGGCCGGCGCGGCCGATTTCCTGGTAGTATCCTTCTATGCTCTTCGGCATGTCGCGATGGATCACGTATCGGATATTCGACTTGTCGATCCCCATGCCGAAGGCGACCGTCGCCACGATCACGTCGATGTCGTCCCGTTGAAACGCCTCTTGGGTCCGGGCGCGCTGATCATTCTCCATCCCGGCGTGGTAAGGAGAGGCCCGGACGCCGTGCTTCGTCAAAAAGGCCGCGGTCTGCTCCACCCCTTTCCGGCTCAGACAATAAATGATCCCCGGCTGCCCCGCGCGGGATCGGACCAGGCGGAGAATATCCTCCTTGGTCTCTCTCCCGTTCCCCTTTTTGTACGCGTGCAGGCGGAGGTTCGGCCGGAAAAAAGACCCTCGCAAACGGAGCGGCTGGGCCATCCCCATCTGCC
>DATDON010000306.1:0-7720 GCA_035293225.1 Candidatus Manganitrophaceae bacterium | reverse complement strand
TGCTGACAGAATAAGTTTCCGCATTTTTCGGGCCCTCCCTTCGACGGTTTAGGTTCATTGCTTCGGGGACCATAGCATGGTAGGATCTGATTTAATAGTACTGTTTCTGTACTTACAGCTTACTGCCCCGTTCATGGCTGATCACGGGAGGAGATGATGAAACAATCAAAGAGTTATGGGCAATTCTGCCCCGTCGCCCGAGCGTCCGAAATCGTGGCGACACGCTGGACCCCGGTCGTTCTCCGGGAATTACTGGCGGGGAGTACGAAATTTAACGACCTCCGACAGGGGCTTCCCTTGATGTCGCCGTCTCTCTTATCCAAACGACTCGGTGAACTGGAGAATGTGGGCATCATCACGAAACGCAAGGCAAAGAAGGGGCGAGGATGGGAGTACCGCCTCACGGATGCGGGGAGAGAACTGGCGCCCATCGTGGAAACGTTAGGCATATGGGGGCAGCGGTTTGTCCTTTCCGAGTTCGAGAAACATGAACTGGACCCCACACTGCTCATGTGGGACATCCACCGCCGAGTTGACCGCCGGTACTTTCCCGAACATGGCCAATTTACGGCCGATTTCACTTTGCGGGATGCGCCACCCGCGAGACGGCATTGGTGGCTTGTGATCAAAGACCGCCAAGTTGACTTATGTATCCAGGACCCGGGTTATGAGATCGACCTGTATGTCGACGCCGGTTTGAAGGCGCTGACCGATGTGTGGATGGGACGTCGGTCGTTGGCGGACACCAGACGAGACCGCGATATCGTCCTTGATGGTCAGAGCACGTATCTGAAGTCATTCCCAAAATGGTTTTTACTGAGTCCATTCGCGCCGTACGCGAAATCGTAACGAAAAAGCGGCAGGGTCGGATCTTGCAATCACGCCTCAAGTAAAGCGCTTCTTCCAATCGTATTTAAGATTTTTAGGCCGCTCTTCGAAACTGATTCACGAGGTTGTGAGCGATGCGCGTCGGCTCGGGAAGACGGTACCGCGTCTGGCAGGAGAGAAGGATTTCGACCGCCCGATCCAAGGTCATGCGATGGCCTTGAGAAACGTAAAGCGGCGCCACTTTCTCTTTCGTTCGAAGGACGGCCCCGATGACCTCTTGGCGATCGATGAGCGGGGCGCGGTCTCCGCGCCCCGGACCGGGCGCTTGATGCAGGCCGATCAACCGCGTTTTTCCGCAGCCGATCGACGGCATGTCGACGACCAACCCCAGGTGGGAGGCGATCCCGATCCGCCGGGGATGCGCAATCCCCTGTCCATCGCAAACCAGACAGTCCGGACGAATCTTCAACTTTTCCCATGCTTTCAAAACGACCGGGATTTCTCGGAAAGAGAGGAGGCCGGGGATGTAAGGAAACGGGGTCATTTCCGAGGCGGTCGCCACCTCTGAAACTTGAAACGTATCGGCGGCTTTTTGGCGGCTGTCCAGGACGACCACCGCGGCGAAGAGGAGGTTCGATCCCCGATCGGCTGAGACATCGACCCCTGCGATCAGGTCGGCCTTTTCGGGGGCCTTGTCTAAAATCAGGTGGGAGCGGAGGACTTTCTGGATTTCAATCGCCTCTTTCGGCGTCACATTCCAAGGATGGAGATTTCTGTATTCCATGACGTAGCGGATTTCTTACTTCTTTTTTCTCTTTTTTTGGAAGGTCTTTTCCACCGCTTCGCCGATCAGCGCGGGGTTCTTCACGACCGTGACGCCCGCCGACTCCAGGGAGGCCATTTTGTCCGCCGCCGTCCCCTTTCCACCGGCGATGATCGCGCCGGCGTGTCCCATCCTTCTCCCCGGAGGCGCCGTGATCCCGGCGATGAACGCGATGACCGGCTTGCTGACACTCTTTTTGATGTAGTCGGCGGCCCGCTCTTCCGCGTCGCCGCCGATCTCTCCGATCATCACAATCGCCTCGGTCTCCTCATCCCGCTCGAACATCTCCAAGACGTCGATAAAATGGGTCCCATTGACCGGATCCCCGCCGATTCCAACACAGGTCGACTGCCCAAGGCCCCGTTGGGTCAACTGCCAGACCGCCTCGTAGGTGAGCGTCCCGCT
Source organism: Candidatus Manganitrophaceae bacterium (assembly GCA_035293225.1). Taxonomy (GTDB): domain Bacteria; phylum Nitrospirota; class Nitrospiria; order SBBL01; family Manganitrophaceae; genus DATDON01. Next base: position 5,664 of record DATDON010000306.1, on the reverse strand, counting down.
TCGAGACACAACCCCCACATGCCCTTTTTTATGAATAAAGCCAGGCATAATTCCGATCTTGCACTCCTCCGGCGTAATCACCCCCGGACAGTTGGGGCCGATCAGCCGGACCGGCTTGCCGGCGAGGAAGCGTTTCACTTTCATCATATCCAATACCGGGATTCCTTCGGTAATCGCGATGATCAACTGAATCCCCCCTTGCGAAGCCTCCATAATCGCGTCGGCGGAAAACGCCGGAGGGACAAAAATCAAAGAAACGTCGGCGCCGGTTTTGTAGACCGCTTCTTCGACCGTGTCAAAAACAGGAATTCCCTCGAAGTCGGTTCCCCCTTTGCCGGGGGTCACCCCCCCGACCACCTTTGTCCCGTACGCCTTGCAGGCGGACGCATGAAAGGAGCCTTCCTTTCCGGTGATCCCCTGAACAATGACCCGCGTTTCTTTGTTGACGAGAATGCTCATCAAGAACTCCTATTATTTAATTTATAGATAGGGGGGACCGCGTATTGTAGGGGCGGTTCGCGAACCGCCCCTACGGTTCCCTTATTTCACCTTGGATACGATCTTCTGGGCGCCGTCCCAGAGGGTGTCGGCGACGATCAAATTCAAACCCGACTCGGCCAACATCTCCTTCGCCTCTTGGGCGTTGGTCCCTTCAAGCCGAACGACGAGAGGGACGTGGATAGAAACCTCTTTCGCCGCGTCGATGATGCCCCCGGCGATCCGCTCGCACCGGACGATCCCGCCGAAGATGTTGACGAAGACCCCCTTGACGTTCGGATCGGCGAGCAAAATTTGAAACGCTTGTTTCACCGTTTCTTTTGACGCCCCGCCCCCGACGTCCAAAAAGTTCGCCGGCTCGGCGCCGGCAAGCTTAATGACATCCATCGTCGCCATCGCCAGGCCCGCGCCGTTGACCATGCAGCCGAGGGTCCCGTCGAGTTTGACGTAATTGAGGCCGTATTGCGTCGCCCGCGTTTCCAGCGGATCTTCCTCATCCAAGTCCCGAAGCGCCCGGATATCTTCATGTCGGAAGAGGGCGTTGTCGTCGAAGTTGACCTTGCCGTCGAGCGCGACCAGCTTTCCCTGCTTGGTGATGACCAGAGGATTGATTTCGATCTGAGAGGCCCCTTTTTCGACGAAAAGCCGATAGAGATTTCCCAAAAGAGCGACCCATTGTCCGACCACCTCTTTGGGAAGTCCCATCTTAAAAGCCACCGACCTTCCCTGGTAAGCCTGGAAGCCAAAGACAGGATCGACCGAAAGCTTCACGATCTTCTCGGGGCGCAGTTCGGCGACCTCCTCGATCTCCATCCCTCCTTCCGTGCTGGCGATCAGGGCGATCGACGCGGTCGCCCGGTCGGCGACCCAACTGACGTAGAGCTCTTTGCCGATATCGACCCCTTCCTCTATCAGAAGCTTTTTGACTTCGCGCCCCTGCGGGCCGGTCTGATGCGTGACCAACACCTTTCCCAAAAGTTCCTTCGCCAGCGGCGCGACCTCCTTCTTCGTTTTGGCGAGCTTCACCCCGCCGGCCTTCCCCCTTCCGCCGGCGTGAATCTGCGCCTTCACGACTGTAACCTTCCCCTCAATGGCCTCCCCCGCGCGGGTCGCCTCTTCCGGAGAAAAGACCACTTGCCCCTTCGGGACCGGAACACCGTACTGCGCAAACAAGGCTTTGGCCTGGTATTCATGAATGTTCATACGTTCGTCCTTTTTACCCTTTCGTAGGGGCGCGCCGATGACCTCCGGGGAATGGTTTCCGGCGGAACGGAAACCGATGACCTCCGGGGAATGGTTGGAGGCGGAACGGAAACCATGGGTGCGGCCTGTTTTGTCACGTTCGATTTTTCCGAATCAGGGCGGACACACAGGTCCTCCCCTACAATTAAGATTAATTCTTCTTTACGTAATCCGGGAAAAGGACCGGGGACACGGTCTGCGGCGATATCCCCTCTTTCTTTTGCGCTTCGTGGAAGAGATCGAGATGCCGGAGGGTCAGTTTTTTGAAATCAGCCTGCTTCGCCCTCTCGGCCGCCGCGCGGCCGGCCCGTCTTCCAAACACGATAATGTCGAGGAGCGAATTTCCCATGAGGCGGTTTCGGCCATGGATTCCTCCCGACGCCTCGCCTGCGACGAAAAGATTCTTGAGGCCCGACTCCCCGTTCACATCGATTTTAATCCCGCCGTTCTGATAATGGAGCGTCGGATAGACGAGGACCGGCTCTTTCGAAATATCTATTTTATACCTGGAAAATTGCCGCGCCATGTTCGGAAAGCGCTGGGCCAACGTCCCTTCCCCACTGATGATATCGACCAGCGGCATGTCGAGCCAGACCCCTTTGCGGCCGGCCGGGGTCTCCACCCCCCGCCCCTCGGCGCACTCCCGAATGACCGCCGCGGCGACCGCGTCGCGGGTCTCCATTTCGTTGATGAACCGGTCTCCGTTCAGGTTCACCAATTGGGCGCCGACCGACCGGATCGCCTCCGTCACCAAGATGCCGGCCATCGGTTCGGGATAAATCGCCCCGGTGGGATGATATTGAAAGGTATCCTGCAGGGTCAGTTTCGCCCCGGCGCGATAGGCCAAGGGAAGGCCGTCGGCGGTCGCCCCATAATGGTTGCTGGTCGGAAATCCTTGGATGTGGAGCCGGCCGATCCCTCCGGTGGCGAGAATCACGGTCTTGGCCTGAACGACAATGCTCTGCTGGTTATCCAAATTCTTTAAGATCGCCCCGGCGCAATGCCCCTCCCCATCCGTCAACAGCTCAACGGCGGGGGAGAACTCCAGAAGCTCGATCTGCTCGTTCAGGACGCAGTCCTTCAGCGTCCGCATCAATTCCAATCCGGTATAATCCTTGCACCGCAAAAGCCGGGGTTTGCTGCTTCCCCCTCCGCCCCGCATGCTGAGGTTTCCATCTTCCTCCCGATCGAAGAGGACGCCGATTTCGATCAGCCATCTCGCGACTTCGGGGCCCTCCTCCACCAACGTCTTCAAGAGGGTCGGATCGTTCTTCATGTGGCCGCCGCGCAGCGAATCCAGGAAATGCCGGACGGGAGAGTCGTCGGGCCCGATCGCCACCTGCATGCCTCCCTCCGCCATCACGGTGTTGGAATCACCGAGGCGCAATTTGGTCGCCAAAAGTACCTTCGCGCCCATCGCCTTCGCGGTGAGCGCGGCGGTCGCGCCGGCGCCGCCTCCTCCAATGATGAGGATATCCGCCTGATGATGAGGGGTCAACACTATCTCTTGGTCGGCGACGGGGCTTTCCCCTTCCAGAAGATCGGCCAATTCATGAACCGTCTCATCCCCCTGGTTGGGTCCAACGCGAATGGCCCGATACGCCTCTTTTTTGTAATCGGGGTGGTATCGGTGAACCAGGCTCTCCTTCTCTTCTAAAGAGAGAGAAGGCCAACTCTCCTTCTGCCGTTTTGAGCGGAGTTGATCCACTTTCTTTTTTGACTTTTCTATACTTTCCATAGACCTCTTCTATGCCGATTTAAACTTCCAGCGACGCCAACTCCTCTGGATTGGAGGAGAGGACCCGATCCCACTCGGCGTCATATTTTCCGGCGGCGATTTCAGAGATTCGGTTTAAAAGAGCCGCCGGCTTTTTCGGATAAAACGCCCCGGTGATTCGACGGGCATAGATACCGACCCGATGCGGCTTAATTTGAACCTCGCAGACCGCCGCGCAAAGCCCGCACATGACGCATGCGGTAAACTTTTCAGCCATGCCGGAGAGGTCGCCGTTGATGGCGGCCCGGACCCCTCCCATTACGTCGAGGCCTTGAGGGCAGACTGAACTACACGCCCGGCATGCGGTGCATCGCTTTGTCTCCGGATAGTACTGAAAAAGATCTTTAGGGCTGGGACGCTCCGCGGGAAGAGAATAGACCGCCTTTTTGGAGCCGTCGGAAGGATAAAAGGTGATCGACATCTTATCCTGGACTTCCGTCTGGCAGGCGAGCGCCGTTTTAAATTCGAATTGATTGGGAAAGCGAACGCCGATGGGGCAAGCGCCGCAAACACCGCCCAGACACCCTACTCCATGGATCATCGGCCGTCCCAGTTTCCACATGGCTTGGATGACGGTCAGGCCGGTCGGAACTTGGCGCTCGACGCCTTCGACTTCAATGTGAACCGATGGGGATTGGGATTCAAGCTGGGGGGGCATTGTCGTCACTCGTGAATCGTTATACGTTAATCGTTAAACGTGAAACGTGAAAAGCCATGAACCGTTTTATGTTTTACGAATAACGATTCACGAAGAACGTCCTTTTCACTTAACCAATCGAACAGCTCTCCAATTCATCCTCGGACATCTTCTCAAGTCGATCCCATTCCGAATTAAATTTTCCCTGCCGGATCTCGTCGATACGACGGGTCAACTGCGGGGGCCTTTCCGTAAAAAAGACCCCTTGAGCGCGCCGAACATAAAGTCCGACCTGATTGGATGAAATCTCCGCGATGCAAACCGGAACACAAAGGTTGCACATCACGCAAGGGAGAAACAGATCCGAAGCGGCTTTGAAATCTCCGAAGACCGACTTCCAAATACCGGTTCGAACGTCAATCCCTTGAGGACAGGCCTCCGTACAAGCGTTACAATTGCGGCAGAGAGCCGCTTCCGGAAAGTACTTAAAGAGGTCTTGTTTAGGGTCGCCGACCTCCTCCATTTTGTAAATAGGCTTCTTCACCGGGAACGACGCCGATAGGGAGAAGGAGATCCCCTCCTCGACGATCAATTGACAGCCGAGGCCGGACTTCAGCTCATAGCTCTCTTTCGTCCGGTAAAGGGTCGAACAGGCGCCACAGACCCCGCCGAGACAGCCGATTCCCCGGGTGATCTGATGGCCGGTGTGCCACATCGCCTGGACAAGGGTGATCCCCTGGGGAACTTGGTATTTTTTCCCCATGATCTCTACGGTGATGAGGTTTGTTTTTTCCATTGAATCGGTCTTCGGCATATCGCGTCTCTATCACGCCGTTGTAGGGCGGTTCGCGAACCGCCCCTACAAACCGACGTTACATCTTCCTAATGATCTCGTTTTACCCGTTCAACGCGTTGAGGGCCGATCCCGCTTTGAACCATCCGATCTGCTGCGCCGTCATGCTGTGATTCGCCTCAATATTAATCTCCTTGCCGTCGGCCTTATGGATCAACACATCGACCGACTTTCCAGGCGCCAGCCCATTCAATCCGATGACGCTCACACGGTCACCCTGCTCGAAGAGATCCCACTCTTTCGGGTTCGCAAAGGTGAGCGGCAAGATGCCCTGCTTCTTGAGGTTGGTCTCATGAATTCGGGCGAAGCTCTTCGTGAGGACCACCTTCACGCCGAGGAAACGGGGCGACATCGCCGCATGCTCGCGGGAGCTTCCCTCCCCATAATTTTCATCGCCGATGACGACCGACCCAACCCCCTTGGCCTGATATCTGCGCGCCACCTGGGAGGGTGTTAGATTCCCTTCGCTGGTCAGGACATCATTCGCCTTCCCCGCCTCCGACGTAAAGGCGTTGTTGGCGCCGAGGAACATGTTGTCGCTGATCTTGTCGAGATGCCCTCGGTACTTGAGCCAGGGGCCGGCCGGAGAGATATGGTCGGTCGTACATTTTCCCTTCGCTTTGAGCAGAACGGGAAGCCTCTCAAAATCTTTCCCGT
>DATDON010000305.1:0-4698 GCA_035293225.1 Candidatus Manganitrophaceae bacterium | reverse complement strand
ATCCTGGGGATGGATGAATTGTCGGAAGAGGACCGGACCGCCGTCCAGCGGGCCCGGAAGATTCAACGGTTTCTCTCGCAGCCCTTCTTCGTGGCGGAGGCCTTTACCGGAACGCCCGGAAAATATGTCAAGCTGGCCGATTCCATCAAGGGCTTTCAGATGATCGTCGACGGAAAATTCGATTCCTTGCCGGAGCAGGCCTTTTATATGGTCGGCACAATCGAGGAGGCCCAAGAGAAGGCGGAGCGGCTGAAGGCGTAAAGTATGACAAAATTGAATATCTTTGCTACAATAACCGGTTAAGAATTTATGGACCCAAAAACATTTCATCTTACGATCATCACTCCTGAACGGATCGTCTTTGACGGCGCCGTTCGCTCCATCATTGCGCCGGGGGGGGCCGGAAGTCTCGGCGCGCTGGTCGATCACGCGCCGCTGATCACCACCCTATTGCCCGGGCGGCTCGACGTGACCGCCTCGGACGGAACACCGCAATCTTTTTTCATCGGGCCGGGATTTCTCGATATCCTTCGGAACCAGGCGACTCTGGTGACCGAATCTGTCCAGAAAGATCGACCGACAAAATTGTCGTAAAAAATTCTTGACAAAAGAACGACTTTGGTGATATATTCTGGCCGGTTTTTTGTGAAAAAATAAAGCGTTCAATATTTTTTGATTTTTCCATGACCTCCGGGAAATGGTTTGAGGTAGAACGAAAACCATGAAGAAAATTTGAATTGGGATGAAAGGAGGTGAAGAGAGTTAAGGCTTCACATAAGATCCAGTCAATATCTCTATATCTGTAACTCTGGTTTTTCGAACGCGTGTTTTTAGCTCGACTGTTGTTAATCCGGATAAGGAGGATAAGAATGAAGAAGTTACTGGTTCTGGCCTTAGCAAGTGTCTCATTTATCTTATCAACGACCCTGCTCTACGCGGCGGACATCAAATTTGAAGGCGATTATCGCGTCCGGGGAATTTACAGCGACAACCTCTCCGATCAAGACGACGACGCGAATGATCAAGAAGCCTTAGCCGATGGCCGCTTCCGCGTAAAAACCACCGCCACCGCCGGGATCACCACGGGGGTGGTCACCCTTGACTTCGCCAATGCTTTTAATGATCCGGGCAACGCCGGCTGTCCTTCCGGGACTGCCCTTGATCCCCTTAATGCCGCGAACGCAGACGCCTGCGGGACCGGAAATTACCGTTTCGGCACGGTCAACCTCGGAAACAGCTATAATGTCTTCGGGGTTCGTGAGGCCTACCTCAAGCTCGATCTGAAAACAGTCAAACTCGCCTTCGGCCGGAAGCCGGTCAAGCTGGGGCACAGCCTGATCCTCGACGACACCGTCGATACGATCGCGGCGATGTTCAACGCCGGACCGGCGGAGGTGGTTTTGGCGAACGCCAAACTGCTCGACACGAACCGGGCGGGCGCCGGAAAGACGGGAGGCGACACCGATCTCTATATTGCGAAAGCGGGAATGAAGCACGACGGCCATGTCCTGGGGGCCTTCATCACCTTTCTGAGCGACCGCGGCCCGTCTTTTCTCACCCCGGCTGCAGCCGACAAGAGCACTCTTTGGACCGTCGGTCTCACCGGTGACGGCAAATTCGGCCCTCTCAGCTTGAACCTGGAATTTGATTACTTGACGGGGACCGAGGATGTCACGGCGGGGAGTTCGATCGACTTGACCGGGATGAACCTCTTGATCGTCGCGGGAATGGACGCGGGGGCGGCCGATCTTAGCTTGGCCCTTCTTTATACCTCGGGTGAAGACACCAGCGCGACCGAGACGAACGTCAACGGGATTTCCGGAAATTTTGTCCTCGGAAACATCCTTGTGAACGACAACATCAACAGCGACCGTGAAGGGCAGTGCGCCAGCGTCGCCGGCGGCCGGATCGGATCTGGGGCGGCCGATTGCGTCGGCGGAGCGGGAGTTACCGGCCTCAAGGTAAGCGCGGGTCTTCCCGGCTTTATGACGAAGAACTGCCATACGGAAGGGGCGTTGATTTGGGCGCAGACGACGGAAGAAGCCGCCGCCGGAGCGGACAAAGAACTCGGGATCGAGGTGGATCTCAACCACAAGCATAAGCTTGATGACAATGTGTCGGTGGGGATCAACTTCGGCTATCTCCTGACCGGAGACGCTTTTAAGACGGTCGCCAATACCAGCCCCGACAACATGATCAAGGGGGTCATCTCCTTGAACTACATGTTCTAACCTCTCGTTTAACCGAACCTTCCCAAAAAGCCTCTCGGCCGATGTTGCCGGGGGGCTTTTTTATTGTTTTGGAAGCAGGGGCATGCCTCCGCGCCTCCCCTGACTATTCCTTTCGTTCCAAGTTTGATAAAATGAGGCCGATAGGACCGGATAAAGGATCAATGGATTTAAAGCAAAAAATAGAGACCCTCCCCCGCGCGCCGGGGGTTTATATCATGAAAGGAAAAAAGGGGGAGATCCTTTATATCGGCAAGGCGAAGGAGTTGGCGGGCCGCGTCCGAAGCTATTTTCAGGCCGGCGCCGAGATGACCCCCAAGACCCGGTCGATGGCGGCGCAGGTCTCGGAGATCGAGGCGATCGTCACCGCCTCCGATCTGGAAGCGCTCATTCTCGAAAACAACCTGATCAAGAAACATCGCCCCAAATACAATATCGTCCTCCGCGACGACAAAAATTACCCGTTCCTCCGCCTTTCGACTCAGGACGATTATCCGAGGCTGGAGGTCGTCCGCCGTGTCAAAAAAGACGGAGCCCTCTATTTCGGTCCTTATACCCCGACGGGGGGGTTGTACGAGATGCTCCGCCTTTTGAGGAGAATTTTCCCCCTTCCCAATTGCAATATCGACATCGACGGAAAAGCGGACCGGGCCTGCATCGAATTTGAAATCAAGCGTTGTCTCGCCCCCTGCACGGGAAACCAGACGAAGGAAGAGTACCGGCAGATGATTCAACAGGTCCGGCTTTTTTTGGAAGGGAAAGACAAGGTCCTTCTCAAGACCCTTCGGGGGCTCATGGAGAAAAAATCGAGCGAGTTGAACTTCGAGGCGGCGGCGCGCGTTCGGGATCAAATCGCCAAGATCGAGCGGGCCTTGGAGCGCCAGCGGGTCACCTCCACCCGGATGGAAGACCTCGATGTGATCGCCGTCGCGCGCCGGGGGGAGGCGGCCGACCTTCAAATCCTCTTTATCCGGGGGGGGATGATGGTCGGGAGGAAGGATTTCTTTTTTGAAAATACCGCGGAGATGTCCGACCCGGAGCTTTGCGCGACTTTTCTGCAGCAGTTCTATAATAAGGAGGGGATTGTTCCGCGGGAGATCGTCCTCCCCTCTCCGGCGCCGGAGGGGGAGGTCCTGGAGAAATGGCTTTCCGAGCGGAGAGGAGGCCCTGTGCGGTTGGTTTCCCCGTCGAAGGGGAGGGGGGCGCGTCTTCTCGACCTGGCCTTAGAGAACGCCCGGTTTTCTCTGGAGGGGCGCCTCCAAGCGCGGGAGGGGGGAGAGGAGGCCCTTATTAAACTTCAAGCGCTGCTGAGTTTGACCCGAATCCCGCGGCGGATTGAGGGGTACGATATCTCCAACATCATGGGGACGAGCGCGGTGGGGTCGATGGCCGTGTTTGAAGGGGGAAAGGCGAAGAAGTCGGATTACCGTCACTTTAAAATTAAGACGATCGAGGGGGCGAACGATTTCGGAATGATGGCGGAGGTCCTCTCCCGCCGGATCGCCGCGCTGAAAGAAAAAGGGGAGCCCCCTCCCGACCTGATCCTGATCGACGGGGGAAAAGGCCAGCTCTCGGCGGTTCGCGAAGTGATGGAGCGGTTTGGTTTGGATGCGATCGATCTGATCGGCCTCGCCAAGGCGCGGGAAGACCGGTGGGAGCGGGTCTATCTTCCCGATCTGGCCGAACCGATCGACCTTCCGGTCGGCTCTCCGGCGACCCATCTGTTGCAACAGGTTCGCGACGAGGCCCACCGCTTCGCGGTCGCCTATCATCGAAAGATCCGGGGGAAAAAGATGCTCTCTTCCCCTCTACAAGAAATTGAAGGGATCGGAAAATCGCGGAGGCGGGCCCTTCTAAAACGCTTTGGAAGCCTCTCCAAGATTCGGGCGGCGACCCTGGAAGAGTTGGAGCGCGCCCCTTCGATGAACAAAAAGGTCGCCAAACAGCTTTTTGATTCGCTTCATCATCCGGTTGAGAAGACGCCATTTTCCACTTGACCCGATTTTCCCCTTGGGGTAGAGTGTCCGCATGCCACCCAAGAAGCCGTCGAAGAAGAAAACCACCTCTAAACCCTCCAATGGCGATCTTGCTGTTTTGATCGAAGCGCTTCGTGATGATGTCCGCCAGGTGGCTGAAGGTCAGAGCGGACTTGTCCGGAAAATTGAAGATGTTCGGCTCGAGTTGAAAGCCGAGATCCAGGATAAGTATGCCCTTTTATCTGGGGCCATTGCCCAGACACAAGAGGACATTAGCGTTCTGAAAGAGGACGTTAAAGTCCTGAAAGAGGATGTTAAGGTTCTGAAAGAGGATGTTAAGGTTCTGAAAGAGGATGTCGTTCAAATTAAAGGAGAACTTTCCCAAACCCGCGAAGAATTGCGGGGAGAGATTCAGTCTCTTCGAGAAGAGTTTCACACGCATATCCACACTTCGTAAATTCATTATTAAGAAAAAGCGCGGAGCTTGTCTTCGC
>DATDON010000304.1:0-7945 GCA_035293225.1 Candidatus Manganitrophaceae bacterium | reverse complement strand
AGAACCAGATGTATCCCTCCTTGAAGATCAAGCCCCAATGTCACCCCTTTGCTGGGAAAAATGCGGCCCCACCAAGAGGGGAGCTTGGAGTAAAGCGGCGTGGAAGGGAGAAAGAAAAGGAGCGACGCGACCACTGTGATGAAAATAAACAGGACTCTTCCCTTGACCCCTTTTCTCATTTTGTCCGCTCCTCCGTCTCTTCCGTTTCATCAGAAAGGACCTCCTCAATGAAGGCCCGCTTCACCTTGACCCGGACCCCCTCGGCGATCTGCACCGTAACCACATTCTGCTGAAGGTTCGTGACGGTCCCGATCACCCCTCCGGTGGTGGTGACCCGATCCCCTTTTTTCAAGGCTTCCAGCATCGTCTTTCTCTTCTTGGCCTTTTTTTGCTGAGGCAGCACCAAGAGAAAATAAAAAATGATAAAGATCAGAATAAAGGGAGCAAAGGAAAGGAGCGGATTTGCGGCCGGCGCTCCTTCCGTTCCCCCCTGGGCCATCGCAGCCGATTCAAACCAATTTGACAAAGGCGCCTCCTATTGTATGTGGGGGCCTGTGTGGCGCAGGGGCGATTCGCGTATCGCCCCTGCGTTCTCCATTGCCCCCACGCCCCGCGCTCGCGCTGGCGAAGCCAGTCGCTCGCTTTACTCTCCTATATAAACCCCGTTCAAATCATTCCCACGCCCTGCGGGCGCCCCTAAAAGCAAAGGGCACAGGCGGACAGGCAAAGCCTTATCGCTCGTTTTATCCTTCGTGAGGCTCGGCCCGCAGCCGGTAAAACTCTTTTCGAAACGACTCCAAGGCGTCTTCTTCAATCGCCCGGCGCAGCCTTTTCATCAGCGTGAGATAATAATACAAATTATGCAATGTGTTCAAGCGAATCGCCAAGAGCTCTTTCGCCATAAAGAGATGGCGCAAATAGGCGCGGGAGAAACGCCGGCAGGTGTAGCATCCGCAATCGGGATCGAGCGGGCGATCGTCTTCGGTGTATTGGGCGTTTTTAATATGGATCGCCCCCCGCCTCGTGAAAAGCGATCCGGTCCTCGCGTGGCGGGTCGGCAGGACGCAATCGAACAGATCGATCCCCCGCAAAACCCCCTCGACCAGGTCTTCCGGCGTCCCCACCCCCATCAGATAGCGCGGGAAGGGGGCCGGTATCTTCGGGACCACGTTTTCCAGAATCTGAAGCATCTTCTCCTGCGGCTCCCCGACGGAAAGTCCGCCGACGGCGTAACCGTCAAAACCGATCTCTAAAAGCCCTTCCACCCCTTTCTGGCGAAGGTCGTCGTAAAATCCCCCTTGTATGATCCCATAGAGGCATTGATCCTTGCGGCGCCGGGCCTCCTTCGACCGCCTGGCCCATCCGAGCGTCCGGTCGAGCGAGGCGGCGGTCTTCGCGTAATCGGAAGGATAGGAGAGACACTCATCGAACGCCATGATGATGTCGGCGCCGAGGGCCTCTTGGATTTCAATCGATTTTTCCGGCGTGAGGAAATGCCGAGAGCCGTCGATGTGCGACTGAAAAAGGACCCCCTCCTCGTTCACTTTGGACAAAAGATTCAGGCTGAAGACCTGGTACCCCCCGCTGTCGGTCAGGATCGGGCGGTCCCAGCCGATAAACGGGTGGATCCCCTTTCGCTTGGCGATAAACGCGTGGCCGGGGCGCAAATAGAGGTGATACGCGTTGCAGAGGATCATTTCCGCGCCGAGCGAAACCAGATCGTCGGGGGTCATCCCTTTGACGCTCCCGACGGTCCCGACGGGCGAAAACGCCGGCGTCCGGATCTCACCGTGCGGCGTCCGGAGGAGGCCGAGGCGGGCGGGGGCGCTTTCTAAAGTCGAGAGGACCGTAAAATGGGGCGCCGTCTCCGTCCCCTTCGCTTCGGTCACCATCCCTCCCTTTTCCTCTTCCATTACATCTTCTCCGGCGCGCGGACGCCCAAGATTTCCAACGCGCTTTTCAAAACAATCCGGACCGCAGTCATCAACACGAGCCGGGCCCTCGTGAGAGGAACATCTTCGGTCACCACCCGCTGTCCGAAATAGTAACGATGGAGCATCCCGGCCAGCTCTTGGAGATAAAAGGTCAGCCGGTGCGGCTCCAGCGCCTCGGCGGCGGAGGGAAGGAGGCCCGGATAAAGCGCCAACTGTTTCATGAGCCCGATCTCCTCCGGAAGGTCTAAAACGGCGAGCGCTTCCAACGTCGTGTTCCCGACCTCTTCCTCCACCTTCCACCCCCGCTCCTCGGCCACGCGGACGATGCTGCAAAGGCGGGCATGGGCGTATTGGACGTAATAAACCGGGTTTTCCGTTGAAGCCTTCTTCGCCAACTCCAGATCAAAATCGAGCGGCGTGTCGGAGCGCCGCATCAGAAAGAAAAACCGGGTCGCGTCGACCCCCACCTCCTCCATCACCTCCCGAAGGGTGACGAACTCGCCGGAGCGCTTCGACATCGGGGACGGCTTTCCCTCCCTCAAAAGATTGACCAGCTGATGGACGAGGATGTCGAGACGATCGGCAGGATATCCCATCGCGGCGACCACCGCTTTGACGCGGGGGACATATCCGTGATGATCGGCCCCCCAAATGTCGATGAGGCGGTCATAACCCCGCTCGAACTTATTCCGGTGATAGGCAATGTCCGACGCGAAGTAGGTGGTCTGGCCGTTGCTTCGGGTCACGACCCGGTCTTTATCGTCGCCGTACCGGGTCGTCGCGACCCAAAAGGCGCCTTCTCTCTCATAAAGGACCCCTTTGGACTTCAAAAGCTCCAGCGCCGACTCGACCTCTTTGTCGCGGTAAAGCCGCTCTTCCGAAAACCAACGGTCGAAATGGACTCCGAACTGTTCCAGGTCCCGTTGGATCCATCCCAATATCGTCTGATAACTATACTTGATAAAAAAAGGAAGAAGCGCCTCTTCAGACCCTTTGAGATAACGATCCCCCTCGGACCGCTTCAGATCTTTCGCAATCTCGATGACATATTCTCCGCGATAACCCTCTTCCGGCAGGGTAATCTTCTCCCCGAACAGCTCCCGATAGCGCAAATAGGTGGACCGGCCGAGGAGGGCCATTTGATTGCCGACATCGTTGATGTAATACTCCCGCTCGACCTGATATCCCGCCCCCTCCAGAAGGCGGGCCAACGCGTCCCCCAGCGCCGCGGCCCGGCCGTGGGCCACGTGGAGCGGCCCCGTCGGATTGGCGCTGACAAATTCGATTTGAACTCTCTTGCCGGCGCCGTGGGCCGACCGTCCGTAACGCTCTCTTTTTTCATGGATTTCCAGAAGGACCCGGCGCCAATATTCCGGCTTGAGAAAGAAATTGATATAGCCGGGGCCGGCGATTTCGATCTTTTGGATCAAGGGAGAACGCCCTTCGAGCAGGGAAACCAGCAGGGCGGCGATTTCCCGCGGGGGACGGCCTTCCGTTTTGGCGAGGGAGAGGGGGAGGGTCGTCGCAAAGTCTCCCTGATCTTCCCTCTTCGGGATCTCCAGGACAATGGGAACCCCCTTCGCTCGGGTTAATTTCCCTTCTTTCTCCGCCTCGATGACCGCGTCTTGGAGAAGATCTGTAAGCGCCTCTTTCATTGACAACCGAATAGATCCTAGGCGCGCCCTTCACAGGATGGCGCGCGAATTTAAAAATCGAAACCCTTTCACTCAGAACGAAACCGATCATCGATTCGCTTAAAAAAGGGCAAAACAAGGCCTTCAGTATAGCCAATCTATTTGAAAAGTCAACTACATCCGGCGCGCCGATCCCCATGAGATCCACATTTGCGCCGAAGGTTTCACCCCTTATCATACGGCGATAAAACGCCACGGCTTTCTTTTCGCTTTCCTTTTTGGTAGAATCGGCTGTCCAAAATTATCATATCGTGAGGAAACAGATGAAGCGTCTATCGATCGGGATCATTGTCGCCCTTTCTCTCCTGATATTCAATCCGGCGGTTCACGCCGTTCCCCCTCCTTCAAAAAAAACGGCCAAGGCGCCGCAGAAAGAGCCGGGGGTCTCCGTCCCTTCTCTTGGAAACGACCATGTTTCATCATTGGAGACCCCCCATATTCCTTACAACAGCAAGCCTCCCACGTCGGGGCCGCATCTTCCGATGCTCGCCAAATGGGGAATCTACGACCGCCCGATCCCCAACGAGCTGCAGGTCCATAATCTCGAAGATGGCGGGGTGCTCATCCAGTACGACTGCAAAAATTGCGCGGAGCTGATTCAGAAGCTGGAGCGACTCGTGAAAGGCTATTACGAAAGGGCGAAGGTTGAAAAAGAGAAGACCGGAAGCAGCAAATATGAGCATCTGATCGTCGCCCCCTATCCCGGCCTGGAGACCCCCGTCGCCCTTACCGCCTGGGGAAAAATCGACAAACTGACCGATTATGACGAAGCTCGGATCAAACGGTTCATTGAGGCCTACGTCGGCATTGACCACCACCCGAAGCGTCCGAACTAAAACGGTCTCCCAAACGGAAGTCCAACCCCTCTCCCTCGGTCGATGGACGGCCCGCCTCTTTCCCTTTGCGATGGCGATCTTCTCCGGCGGCCTTCTCTTTTTAAGCTTCCCGACGTGGAATTTTTATCTCCTCGCCTGGGCCGCGTTGGTCCCCCTCCTCTTCGCGATTCAAAATCAATCGGCGACCAGACGTTTCTTTTTAGGCTGGATCGCCGGGGTCGTATATTTCACCGGCGCGCTCTCGTGGGTCACCATCAGCATGACCCGCTACGGAAAGATTCCCTTGCCGATCAGTTATATTTTGATGCTGCTCCTGGTCGCTTATCTCGCGACTTATGTCGGACTCTTCGCCGGGCTCATTCAATACGCCTCTCAGAAAGGCTTTTGGATATTTCTCTTTGCCCCCTCCCTCTGGACCTCCCTGGAATTTCTCAGGGGGCGTCTCTTCACCGGCTTCCCCTGGGCCGGCCTCGGCTATTCTCAATATCGGCCCCTTCCGGTCATTCAAATCGCCGACTTCGCCGGCGTTTACGGGGTGAGCTTTGTCATCGTCTTCATCAACATCGCCCTCTTCAGAATCATCCAGGCAGGCCGAAAAAGCCGGCGAATCGCCTGGAAGGAGGCGCTCCTTGCCTTTTCTCTGCTGACGCTGACCTTGCTGTACGGTTTTCTCCGCCTCTCCCAGCCGATGGGGGAGGAACGCGCCGTTTCGGTCACCGTCGTTCAAGGGAATATCGACCAGGACCAGAAATGGGATCAGCAATTCCGAGACGCGACCCTCCGTATTTACAAACGCCTCTCCCTGCAAGCGGCCCAACACGCCGCGAGCCGGCCGGAATTGGTCATTTGGCCTGAATCCGCCGTCCCCTTTTTCTTCCAAGACGAGCCACTCTATCAGATGGATCTCCTCGATTTCGCGCGGGACGGGCGGTTTTATTTGCTCTTCGGGAGCCCCTCTTTCGAGCCGGCCGGCGGCGGGCAGGTGGCGCTTTTGAACAGCGCGTACCTGTTGTCCCCCGGCGGAGGCGCCCCTTCCCGGTACGATAAAATGCATCTGGTTCCGTTCGGGGAGTATGTCCCCCTCTCCTCTCTTCTTTTTTTCGTCAACAAACTGGTGGAAGGGATCGGAGATTTCATCCCCGGCCGTGAGGCCGCCGTGATGGAAACCGCCTCCACAAAAATCGGAACGGTCATCTGCTTTGAAGTGATTTTCCCCGAAGTGGTGCGCCGATTCGTTCAGAACGGCGCGACCTTGATGACCACCCTCACCAACGACGCTTGGTTTGGAGACTCCGCCGCCCCTTATCAACATTTTTCCATGGTCGTCTTCCGGTCGATCGAAAACCGGGTCCCCTTCGCCCGCGCCGCGAACACCGGGATTTCGGGCTTTATCGACGCGTATGGAAGGGTCACGAAAAGCGCTCCCCTCTTTGTGGAAGCGGCCCTCTCCGAACAACTGCACCCGGCGAACAGGCGGACGCTCTACACCCGGTATGGCGACTTTTTCGCCGTCGGTTGTGCTATAATCACCGCAGGATTTATTTTTTACTTTTTCACAAAAAGGAGGTTTTATGCTCATTGAGCTTCAGCAGACGCTCGAATCGATTCGGCAAGAGATGTCCCAGCTCCGGAGCCATCTTTGACCTTGCCGCCGTTCAAGATCAAATCCGAAAATTAACCGACGAGAGTTCCGGCCCCGATTTTTGGAAAGATCCGGCCTCCGCGCAAAAAAAATTAGCGGCCAAATCCAAGCTTGAAAGGGAGTTGAAGCGCTGGAAGGAAATCGAGAAAGAATGGGAAGAGGCCTCCTTAATGATTCAACTTTCGGAGGAAGAGGCCGATTCTTCCCTTGAGAAAGAGATCGACGCCCATCTTCGGAAGCTGCAATCGGACATCGATCATCTCTATATCGAGACCCTTCTCTCCGGGAAAAAAGATTTTAACAACGCGATCGTCACCATTCATCCCGGCGCCGGAGGAACCGAGTCGCAGGATTGGGCGGAGATGTTGACCCGCATGTATGTCCGTTGGGCCGAACGGAAGGGTTATGAAGTCGTGACGCTCGACCTGCAGCCGGGAGAAGAGGCGGGAATCAAAAGCGTCACCCTCCTGGTGAAGGGGCCCTACGCCTTCGGCTACATGAAGTCGGAAAGCGGCGTCCACCGGCTGGTCCGCATCTCTCCTTTCGACGCCAATAAGCGGAGGCACACCTCTTTCGCGTCGGTTTTCGTCTCCCCTGAAATTGAGGACGATCCGGATGTCGTCATCAACGACAAGGACCTCCGAATCGACACCTACCGGGCCAGCAGCGCCGGAGGACAGCATGTCAACAAAACCTCCTCAGCCGTTCGGATCACCCATCTTCCCACCGGTGTTGTGGTCCAATGCCAGAACGAGCGCTCCCAGCTACAAAACAAAGCGGTCGCGATGACCGTCTTGAAATCGCGTTTGTACGAAATAAAGCAGGAGGAAAAAGAGGAGGCGCTTTCAAAGTTGACGGGGGAAAAAAAGGAGATCGGGTGGGGACATCAGATACGGTCGTACGTCTTTCAGCCCTACCAAATGGTCAAAGACCATCGGACCGGCCTTGAGAAAGGAAACGTAACGGCGGTTATGGATGGAGAGATCGATCCCTTTATTGAAAGTCACTTAAAATATCAACAAAAGAAGAGCTCTTAAACCGCCTTAAAAAACTCTTCCAACAGGTCTTTGACCTCTTTGATTGTGAACGGCTTCTGAAGATGAAAGTTTCCGGTTTCACCGATAAAGTCGATGGTCTCTTGATTCGCCACATCACCCGTTAAAAAAACGATCCGCCGAGCAAGATCGGGGGAATATTCTTTAATCCCGGCGTAAAAGGCCCTGCCGTCCATCATCGGCATTTTCATATCTAGAAAAACAAGGTCATACACTCCTTCTTTAAGTTTACCGGAGGCCTCCCGGCCGTCGATGGCCTGATCAACCTCGTAACCTATTTTGGAAAGGAGATGCGTCAGCAGATCGAGGAGCAACTGTTCATCGTCAACAACCAGTATTTTTTTCGCCATTTGTTTGTTTTATTTATATGTGGGGGCCCGCGCGGTGTAGGGGCGATTCGCGAATCGCCCCTACGTCCTCCGATGCCCAACACCCCGCGCTCGCCCTGGCTAAACCAGCCGCTCGCTTTATCCTTATCTCCGACCCCTGCCCTTCAACACCCCGCCCCTGTTCGGGCGCGTCCCTTTTCGGGCGGCCTAGACCTCCCGCTCTATTTTAATCATCCCTTTTTGGATGGCATATCGGATGAGCTGCGCAAGATTTCGAAGCCCTAATTTATTCATAATGTTCGCTCGATGCGTCTCTACCGTTTTAACGCTGATCCCCAACTTGCCGGCGACCTCCCTATTTTTAAATCCTTCCGCCACCAGGCGCGTCACCTCCACTTCCCGTTTGGTCAAAGCTCTTTTTTCAGGCATCTCTTTCCTCTTTCTTTTTTTAATGG
>DATDON010000303.1:0-2519 GCA_035293225.1 Candidatus Manganitrophaceae bacterium | reverse complement strand
AAGCCGCTCCGCCGCCTTGCCGTCCCAAAGGGGAGGAAGGGAAGGCGCCGGGCCGTAAGAGCCGGGTCCGGAGAGGTTCAACGCCGAGAGGGCGCATTGGACGATCCGCTTTTTTTCGACCCCCGCGATCACATTGGTTCCATGAGTCACCGTGACCGGCCGTTCGGTGTTCTCCCGCAACGTCACACAAGGAATCCCCAGCGCAGTGGTCTCTTCCTGCATCCCTCCGGAGTCGGTCAGCACGATCTTGGCGCGGGACATCAGCGATAGAAAATCGAGATAACCCAAAGGATCGATCAAGCGCATTCCGCGCGACGGATCGATTCCGGATGTCGGGGCGAAATGTCGGCCGAAATCAAATTCGGCGATCTTCGCCCGGGTTCGGGGATGGACCGGGAAAAAAACGGGAAGCCGCTCCGACACATCGAGAAGCGCCTCCAAAATATTTTGGAATGTCTCTCTCTCATCCACATTGGAGGGGCGATGGAGCGTCAACACGCCGTAATCCTTGATGACCGGGCCGTCGGCGGTAAGATGTCTCAATCCGAGATGATCGAGAATTTTGGACCGCTCGGCTTTTTCTTTGTGTTTTAGGAGGGTGTCGATCATGACGTTCCCGACAAAAAAGATCTTCTCCCCGGGAATCCCCTCCTTGAGAAGATTGTCTTCCCCGCTCTTTTCCGTGACGAATAAATAATCGGATATCGCGTCGGTTAAAATTCTATTGATTTCTTCAGGCATCGACCGGTCGAAGCTTCTGAGCCCCGCTTCCACATGAATAATCTTGATATTCAATTTCGACGCGACCAACGCGCAGGCGATGGTGGAGTTCACGTCGCCGACCACGAGGATGTGGGTCGGACGGTGATCGAGGCAGATATTTTCGAATCTCTTCATGATCTCCGCCGTCTGTTCCGCGTGAGAGGCGGAGCCGACTTCGAGATTGATATCGGGCTTTGGGATTTCCAGATCGTCGAAAAAAAGTTTCGACATTTTTTCATCATAATGCTGGCCCGTGTGGACCAGCAGGCCCTCGATCGGCCGATGAGCGGAGCGATTATGACGCCTGATCGCCTCGATGATCGGGGCGATCTTCACGAAATTGGGCCGCGCCCCCACCACATGGATGATTTTCATCGGACCCTTTGAACCCTTCCGCTTCATCTCCGGATCGGCGCCCAGGTGGTGTACGTTTTCCCCCGGAAGTATTGCGCCCATCCCCATAAGATGGCGAGATTGACCGTGACGAACGCGCCGGCGATGGAAATGAATCCCTCGGCAAAGCGGGAGGGGAGCTTCGGCGCCTTCGGCGCCGCCAGAAAATAGAAGAGCAATTGACCGGCAAAGAGGAGCGGGTATAAAGCCCCTTCCCTTACCAAGAGAACGTTCGTCAACAACAGGAGCGCCATGAAAAACGGGGTCAAAAATTTAGACATCTTGTGCGATAACAGCTGAAACGCAAACAGCCCGTGTCTGAAAGGATTCATCAATTCGGCGTGATTGAATATCGCCCGGATCGTTCGATTGGTGATCCTGACCTGCCGATGAAATTCCCCCTTCCCGCTTCCCGCCGTTCGTTCGACGCAAAAAGCCTTCTCCTCAAACTTCCCCTGATAGCCTTGCTTGATGATGATTAAAGGGATGACCAGATCGTTGATATCGGAGTCTTGGAGCGGTTGGTAAAGCCGTTTTCGAACGGCGAAAAGGGCCCCGTCCGCCCCGACGCAAGATCCGATCCGGCTCTCCAAGGTTTTGGTCAGCCTCTCCATCTTGGCGTAGATTCCGATCGATCTTCCCTCCCGGTCCCCTCCCGTCGAAAGGTATTTCGTAAACCCGCTCACAAACCCGATCCCGTCGTCGATAAAATGTCGGACCAGTTCTTTCAGGGCGTTCGGATCGTATTTTGAATTCGCGTCCGAAAAGACGACGAACTCCCCCCGCGCCAAGGGGACCGCCTCGTTGAGGCAGGCCGATTTCCCGATCCGGCCTTCATACCGTCGCAGGATCACATTTCGATCGGCGTACCGCGCGACAATTTC
This sequence comes from Candidatus Manganitrophaceae bacterium, assembly GCA_035293225.1. GTDB lineage: Bacteria > Nitrospirota > Nitrospiria > SBBL01 > Manganitrophaceae > DATDON01. The sequence goes on along the minus strand of DATDON010000303.1, from coordinate 480 downwards.
GTCGGTTCGGTCGTTCGACCCGTCCGAAACCACCGTGATCTCCAATAATTCACTCGGATAATTCAACGCCAACGCGTTTTGAATTTTCTCTTCGATCACCCCCTCCTCGTTATAGGCCGAAATAAGGAGAGAGACCTGGGGGGCGAACGGCGCGCGCCTTTCCGGCCGAGGCGCCGATTTGAAAAGGGCGACAACCCATAAGATCATCGGATAGCCGAAGTAGGCGTAAAAGATCATAAAGAGAGAAAACCAGAATAAAAATTGAATCATCGTCATCATGATAAGCCGAGGCGCCGAACGGGATGGGGCGCCGCATGTGACGGCCCGGTCGGACCCCCCTCCATGTAATACTCATGCCAGGTTTGGAAGATCAGCAAGGACCAGATCAGAGCGCCGTGGTCTTCCTGGCCGCCATCATGCTCCGCCAAGATCTCCCGGACGGTATTCGCGTTGAACAATCCGTGTTTTTCCAGGTTTTTC
>DATDON010000302.1:0-5183 GCA_035293225.1 Candidatus Manganitrophaceae bacterium | reverse complement strand
TAAGCGCCGTCATGCCGGACGCGATCCGGCATCCAGTGTTTTGAATCGCTTTGGACTGGTTACGAATAACTGGATTCCGGCTCGGGGGCCGGAATGAGAACGCACAAAACACAAAAAAGCCCGGCTAAAAAAACGCCGGGCTTTTTTTATTGGTGGAGGCGGCGGGAATTGAACCCGCGTCCGAAGATATTCAGACAAAAACCGCTACATGCTTAGTCTCTGTTTTGGAATTCGCGTCGGATGTCGCCCAGAGACAGGCTCCAACTTCCGCTATCCTCAAAAAATCTCACCTGACTCCCTAAGGCGAAAAGCCAGGCCAGCCTGCTATCTGGCGTCTTCCCCCCGCACAGGCGACGGAAAGTCGACGTCACTGCGTTTAGGCAGCGAGGGCTAACTGTTCGTTAGCAATTATGTTTTTCCCATTTGTTTAACGAGCCCAATGGGACCTCGGCATGCGCTCTCTGACCTCTTATCCCCGTCGAATCCAATCGCCCCCATTTTGTGAGTATCGTTATACGTTAATCGTTATTCGTTAAACGGGAGGCCAAAAACATCCTTCATCTTCGGATGGTTTACGATTACCGATTAACGCTATTTTTTCGTCTCCCTTATTCCCCTTTCAATTTCCCGGCGGGCCGATTTTTGGGCTTCCACCGCCCGCTTGTCGTAAAGCTTCTTTCCCTTCGCCAGGGCCAGCTCGACTTTGGCCCATCCCCGTTTGAAATAGATCTTCAGGGGGATGAGGGTCATTCCTTTCTGCTGGGTCTTTCCGATCAGCTTTTCGATTTCTCCCTTCCGGAGGAGAAGCTTTCGCGTCCGGGTCGGATCGTGATTGGAGATATTGCCGTGGCTATAAGGGCTGATGTGGCAATTATAGAGAAACAACTCCTCTCTTTCGACCCGTGCAAAGCTGTCTTTAAGATTCACCCGCCCTTCTCGAAGAGACTTGACCTCTGTTCCCCGGAGGACGAGGCCCGCTTCGAAGGTCTCTTCGATAAAATAATCATGATAAGCCTTTCGATTTGTGACGACGGTCGAAGGCTCTTTTGTTTCTTTAACCATATAATAACACGACCCGGCCCGTTATTCAACGATTCTTGACTTTACCGTTTTGCTATTATAACATCGTTTCCATGCCGAAGACAGCCCAACCGACCGCCGTCGCTCCCATTCTGAAAGGGCTGACCCAAGGATTAGGGCTCGAAAAAGGGATTGCCCTTCTTCTGCTGGAACAACGGTGGAAAGAGGTGGTCGGCCCCCAGGTCAGCGCGCACACCCATCCGTTGGAAATCCGTTTCGGCGCCCTCGCCGTCATGGTCGACAGCGCCGCTTGGACGCATGAGCTCTCCTTCTTGAAAAAAGAGCTGATCGAAAAGATCAATCGGGCGATTGGGAACAGCTGGATTGAAACGCTTCACTTCAAGATCGGCCCCCTTCCTCCCCGCGCCTCTTTCTCCTCAGACCGCCCCCCCCGCCCGACAGAGGAGGATCCGGAAGAGATCGCCCTTTTGGATCAACAACTTCAGCTCATCGCAGATCCGGATTTGAAAAGGATCATTCGGGGGGCGATGAAAAGCCATCTTCGCAAAGGGTCTTTGTAAAAGAGGGGAGACTCGGAGGGGCCGGTTAGGAAGGTTTTTTATTGACGATCTCTTCCTCAAGCCGCTTCATTTTGGAGGCGAGGAGATCGGGATTCGGGTAGCGCCCCTCCAATTCTTTGTAAAGCCTCAATGCTTCCGTCTGGCGATGGCTTTCCTCCAGGCAGTTCGCCGTTCGAAATTTCGCCAGGGGCGCCATCTCGTTCTCACGATATTCCGTGAAGACCTCTTGATAGATCTCCATCGCCTTCTCGCAATTTCCCGCCACAAAATAGGCGCTCCCGACGCGGTATAGCGCCAGCGGCGCCCATCGGCTTTTACGGTCTTTCTTGACCAGAAGGTCCCATTCGGTCCGCGCCTGCTCCAGATCTCCGAGCGCGAAGTAAATCTCCCCGACGCGATAGTGGCTTTCCAGGGTCTGATCCGGATCGGGGCTGAAGGTCATCAACTTTTCATATTCGGCGATCGCTTCCCGCGGCTTGCCGAGTTTGGTCTCATAAATTTCGGCGAGGTATCGGCGGGCAGACAGGGCTTGAGGGCTCTCCGGCGGGGCCTTTTCCAGGGTTTTTCGAAAGGAATCGACCCCTTTTTGGGGTTCGTTCAGATAGAGGGCGTAGAGAATTCCGGCCCCGAAATAGGCGTCGAGGGCCCATTTGCTGCGGGGGTACTCTTCGATGATTTTTTCGTAGTCCCGGACGGCGCCGAGGTAGTCGTTTTGCCGCCATTTTTCTTCGGCGGTCTCATAGTAACGTCCGGGAGTCCGCTCGGCGCCGGCCCAGACGACCCAGACGGTCAGGGAGAGAATCCCCAGGCCGATGATTCCAAAAAATAAAAGTTTGATTCGCGCTTCGTTACGCAGTCTCGTCGGCGTCCCCTTTAGCCTCTTCCCGTTCCCCTTTTTCAGCGAGCCTCGCGACGCCGATGACCCGTCCCGGCTCCTCCAGGTCGATCAGACGGACCCCCTGCGTGTTCCGGCCGATGACCCGGAGGTCCTTCGCCCGAAGCCGGAGGATCTTCGCGTCGGTGGTGACGATCATCACCTCGTCCTCCTCATGGACCTGAAGCGCCGCCGTCACATTTCCGTTTCGAGGGGTCGTTTGGATGGTGATGATCCCCTGTCCCCCCCGGCCTTGCGTCCGGTACTCCGACAGCTCCGTCCGTTTTCCGTATCCTTTTTCGGTCACCGTGAGAATGGTGGCCCGGCTGTTCGGCGCCAAGGTCTCCATGCTGATCACTGCGTCCCCTTCCCGGAGGCGGATCCCCCAGACGCCGGTCGCGACCCGGCCGACCGCGCGCGCCTCCTCTTCCGGGAAGCGGATCGAGAGGCCCAATTTCGTTCCCAACAAGACTTCATGATTTCCCGAAGTGAGCCGGACCGAGATCAGCCGGTCCCCCTCTTCGAGATTGATCGACCGGATTCCGCCGGCGCGCGGATTGCTGTAAGCGCTCAAGGAGGTCTTCTTGATCAACCCTTTTTGGGTCGCCATGATGACGAATTTCCCCTCTTCGAATTGGTCGACGGAGAGGATCGCCGTGACCTTTTCGGTCTGGGCGATCTGGAGCAAATTCACGATCGCTTTTCCCTTCGCCGCGCGTCCCGCCTCCGGGATCTGATGCACCTTCAACCAGTAGACCCGTCCCGCGTCGGTAAAAAAGAGGAGGTAGTCGTGGGTCGAAGCGATAAAGAGATGCTCGACAAAGTCCTCCTCTTTCAGGCCGCTTCCGATCTTTCCCTTTCCTCCCCGCCGCTGGCTCCGATAAATGGAGAGGGGATTCCGTTTGATGTAGCCGGTATGCGAGACGGTGATCACCATCTCCTCGGCGGCGATCAGGTCCTCGATTTGGATCTCCCCGGTTTCCGGAATGATCTCGGTCCGGCGCTCATCGGCGTATTTTTCTTTGATCTCCATCAACTCCGTCTGGATCATCTTCCGGATCAACGCGTCGCTCGCCAACAGCGCCTTCAACGACTCGATTTTCTGAAGTAGCTCCCGATATTCGGCGATCAGCTTCTCCCGCTCCAGCGCGGTGAGCCGCTGCAGTTTCATGTCGAGGATCGCTTGCGCCTGGGCCTCGGAAAGTTCAAACCGCCGGATGAGCCCGCTCTTCGCCTCTTCAGGAGAGGGAGAGCGCCGGATCAGGGCGATCACTTCATCAAGATGATCGAGGGCGATCTTGAGCCCCTCCAAGATATGCGCCCGCGCCTCGGCCTGGAAAAGCTCGTAGCGGGTCCGGCGGATGACCACCTCCCGCCTGAAATCGAGGAAATGCTGGAGCGCCTGCTTGAGATTGAGGACCTGCGGCTGATTGTTCACCAGCGCCAGCATGATCACCCCGAAGGAAGATTGCATCTGGGTATGCTTATAGAGCTGGTTGAGGACCACCGACGCGATCTCCCCCCGCTTCAGCTCGATGACGATCCGCATCCCTTCCCGGTCCGACTCGTCGCGCAGGTCGGAGATCCCCTCGAGTTTCCGGTCTCGAATCAATTCGGCGATCTTCTCGATCATCCGCGCCTTGTTCACCTGATAGGGAAGCTCGGTGACGACGATCGTCTCTTTTTCCGTTCGCTCGGTGACCTCGATCACCGCCCGCGCCCGGAGGACCAACGCCCCCCGCCCCGTCATAAAAGCGTCCTGGATTCCTTTCATCCCGTAAATAAAACCGGCGGTGGGGAAGTCGGGTCCTTTGATCGTCTGCATCAATGTCTCAATGCCGGTTTGGGGGTCGTTCAAGAGGAGGATTGATCCGTCGATCAGCTCCCCGAGATTGTGCGGCGGGACATTCGTCGCCATCCCGACGGCGATCCCCGCCGAGCCGTTCATCAGCAGGTTCGGAATCCGGGTCGGGAGGACGACCGGCTCGACGGACGACTCGTCGAAATTGGGAATAAAGTCGACCGTCTCCATGTCGATCTCGGCCAACATCTCTTCGGCCAATTTGGTCAGACGGGCCTCGGTGTACCGGTAAGCAGCCGGCGGATCGCCGTCGACCGACCCGAAATTTCCCTGCCCGTCGACCAACAGATAACGAAGATTAAAATCTTGCGCCATCCGGACCATCGCGTCGTACACCGCGGCGTCCCCGTGCGGATGATACTTCTTGATCACCTCTCCGACCACGCCGGCCGACTTGGAGTAGCGGCGGTTGGAGAGGAGCCCCTCCCTGAACATGGCGTAAAGGATCCTCCGGTGAACCGGCTTGAGGCCGTCCCGGACGTCCGGAAGGGCGCGGCCGACGATCACGCTCATGGCGTAATCGATATAGGCCGATTTCATCTCGCTCTCAAGATTGACGGTGGTTCTTCTTTCCTCTACGGGCATCGTTGCTCCTTGTTAATCGGGGGCCAGGGGCCGGGTATCGGTAAGGAACAGGATCGTCTTAATTTTTCCGACCCCGGGCCCCCGACCTCCGCTAAATATCCAGGTTCTTGACCTCCGACGCGTGTTGCTGAATAAACAGCCGGCGCGGCTCGACCTCGTCTCCCATCAGGACGGAAAAGATCCGCTCTGTCTCCACCGTGTCTTCGAGCGTGACCTGCAAAAAGGTGCGGGTTTCGGGGTTCATCGTGGTCTCCCAGAGCTG
>DATDON010000301.1:0-2458 GCA_035293225.1 Candidatus Manganitrophaceae bacterium | reverse complement strand
CCCCTTTCGAACCCTTTCCGCCTCGGCGCGATTAAAAATAGAGTCGAGGACGTCGGCGACCTCTCCCGAAGTCTCATTGATTTCGGTCCAATAAAAAGGGCCGAGATGCTCGCTGTCCCGGACGGAGACGACCCGGCTCGGATAGGGGTTCCTCCGCCGCCCCTGCAGCCACTCGATCAACGCCGGAAGCTCCTCTTTTGGAAAGAAGTGGCCCCCCGCCATCGGATGCTCCAACGCGTGCTCCCGGTAGGTATACTGGACCCCCTGCGACTTCAGATAATCGCTGATTTTACGGGAAAGGGTCACCGGCATCACCTGGTCCTTCTCGCCGTGAATGATATAAATGCCGGTGGATTGCAGGTTGTTGAGGAAAGGGAATATTTCATCCGGGATCCCCCCGGCCATCGGGGCGATGGCCGCGAAGCGGTCGGCGTGAAAGGCGCCGATCAGATAGGTCCCGATTCCGCCGTTCGACATCCCGGTCAGATAGATCCGGTCGGGATCCACATGATATTTCGACGAAACGGAATCGATCACCGCGAGGACCAGCGCCTCCCCCTCGGGGGACCACCACGCCCCGTCTTCCATCGTGGGACAGGCGAGAATCGCCGTTTCTCCCAGTCGGGGCCTCCACCGGTCGAGGTAAGCGTCGCCGGTAAATCCGGCGCCGTGCAGGCAGACGATCAGCGGATAAGGAGAGGCGGGGTCATATTTTTCCGGGATATAAACGGCGGCGTTCCGCTCCTCCCGGCCGGATAAATCCCCCGGCGGATGGTCCGGATTCAGCGCGACTGAAAGACGCGTCTGACCGACGGGAGGCTTCGGCGGGTACCGTCTCCCCTTCTCGATCAGCCCCTCCAGCTTTTCCACCGAGACCCCTTCTTTATTTTTTATCTCCTTCAACAACGCGTCGGATTGGTCCGGGTCGGCTGAAGCGAGAAACTGTTGGACCAGGAGATTGAGATCGTCCTCCTCAACGGCTTGGCTTTGCGGCGCCTTTTCGTGGAGGCCCGCGCAGGAGGGGGAAAAAAGTAAAACCGCAACCATCCATATTCGAATCATTCGAAGCCCCCTCCTCCCGCGCTCTTTTGGATATCACCCTCCACCCGGATATCCTCTCCGATTCTCCGGACCTTGAGATTAACCAACCTCAACGCCTCGGAGAGCCGCTCGATCGATCTCCCCGCGATCACGCTCTTGGCGTCATCGCCGAGGAGTAATTTGGGGGCGATAAAAAATATCGCCCGATCGACCACGCCGGCACGGAGGGCCATGCCGTTCAACGTCCCTCCCCCCTCGATCAAGACGCTGGCGATCCCCGATTTTCCCAACCTCTCCAGAATGGCGGGGAACCCGATTTTTCCGTCTATCTGCGGAAAGATTTCAACCTGGGCCCCTTTTTTTCGAAACTCTTTTATCCTTTGGGAAGGGGCCTCGGCGGTGGTCACCAGGAGGGTCGGGGCATCAGAGAGCGTGGAGATCGCTCTCGCGTGGAGGGGCGTTTTGAGACGCGGATCGACGATCACCCGAAGCGGGTTTTTGGCGCCTTTTATTCGGGGGATCAACATCGGATCATCGGCCAAAACGGTCCCGATCCCGACCATGACGGCGTCCACTTCCGACCGAAGGCGATGGACCTCCCGGCGGGCCGCCTCTCCGGTCACCCAGCGGGACTCCCCTTTGGCCGTGGCGATTCGACCATCGAGGGTCATCGCCGTCTTTAAAATGACAAACGGCCTCCCTGTCGTAATATATTTGATGTAAATTTCGTTCAGCCGCTCCGCCTCAGGACGCAGGAGATCTTCCCCCACCTCCAAACCGCCGCGGCGAAGGGCCTCAAACCCTTTTCCGGAGACCAACGGGTTCGGATCGATCATCGCCGCGACAACCTTCCGAACGCCGCTCCGGAGGATGGCGTCGACGCAAGGGGGGGTCCGCTTGTTCGTGTGGCAACAAGGCTCCAGATTGATATAAAGGGTCGCCCCCGCCGCCCGCTTCCCGGCCTCGGCCAGGGCCAGCGCCTCGGCGTGGGGCTGTCCGGGAAAGGGGTGATACCCCTCCCCGACGACGACCCCTTTTTTTACGACCACCGCCCCCACCAGGGGGTTCGGAGAGGTCTTTCCCTTTCCCTTCCGGGCGAGACGGAGCGCCCGCTTCATATAATCACGGTCTGATCGATCCGGCATGACCGATACTATATAAGCGAGCGCTCCAAGATGTCAATTCTCAAGACGCCGTTCTATTTCACCTCGATCTTGATCTCCTTTCCAACCGCCTCTTTCGACTTCGGCATTTCTATCGTCAATATCCCGCTTTTGAAGGTCGCGCGAATTTGATCTTGGTTCACAGCGGAGGAAGGGGGACATCCCGTGAGGAACCGCCGTGGGCGGGCTTACATAAAAACGGCGGGAAGCGAAAAAATACCTCTTTGTAGGAGCGGACCTGCGTGTCCGCCCAG
>DATDON010000300.1:0-3118 GCA_035293225.1 Candidatus Manganitrophaceae bacterium | reverse complement strand
CCACGGTCTCCCCCTCCGGCGCGTCGCCCCGGCCCCGAGAGGCCTCCCCATCGGCGTGGACCCTTTCGGCCCTCTCCGACTCTCCTTTCGAATCGGCCAGAATAATCCCCTCCGCGCTCACCAAGAGAATTTGTTGAATTTTCCTCTCCGCGGCGATTAATTTTAAAAGAGAGGTTTGATCCGGGTGATCCCTAAGACGTGTTAAATAGGCGGCGCGGACCGACTCTCCCAAGAGTTTAAGCCGCTCCTTTTCGCTCAAATCGAGCGCTCTTTCAGAGGCTTTGAATTGGAGGATGTGATAGACCAAAGAGAGAATTAAAACGCCGAATAAGACGCCGAAAAAAAGAAGGGCAAAAATTCGGATTCGGAAAAAACGTTTTGTGGGAGAGATGGCCTTTCTCCTTGATGATGAGGCGAAGTCGGGGCCCCGGCGCTCGCTCCCCTATGACCTGCCTATATTAAAATACCAATTTAGGATTATACCGCCCCAGAACAGGGCGATCATCGCTCCCAAAGAGAGAAAAGGCCCGAACGGGATCGGCTCGGCGCGGCTCCGCCCCCGAATCAACACCAAAAATAAGCCGACCAACGACCCGGCCAAAGCGCCTAAAAAAATGGTCAAGAGCATCCCTCTCCAGCCGAGAAACGCCCCGATCATCGCGATCAATTTGATGTCCCCCCCTCCCATTCCATCTTTCTTCAATACGGCGACCGATAGAACCGCCACCAAATAAAAGAGCGCGCCTCCCAAAAAGAGGCCAATGAGGGAATTCAGGGGTCCCAGCGGCAGAACGGTTGAGGCCGCAATCAGGCCGAAGATCATTCCGGGCAATGTGATCACGTCCGGAACGATTTGATGAGAAAGATCGATGAAAGTCACCGCGACCAACGATGAGAAGAAAAGCGCGTAAATAACCGCCGCCCCGGAAAAACCGAATTGGCGCAAAATTAAAAGATAACCCAATCCATGGAGCGCCTCGACCAGCGGATACCTCCAGGGAATCGGGGCGCGACACGAACGGCACCGCCCGCGGAGGAAGATAAAACTCAAGAGGGGGATATTGTCATAAGGCCTGATCTTTTCCCGGCATGAAGGGCAATGGGAAGAGGGGAAGACAATCGATTGTTTCCTCGGAAGGCGGTAGACGCAAACATTAATAAAACTTCCAACCAATAGGCCGAGGATGAAGATAAAGGTTTCCAGCATCAAACGCATCCTTTTTGAGGCTAAGTCTAACACAAGATCGTATCGCCAGCAAGGAAGGCGGGCTTGGCGCAATAGGAGGCTCCTCAAGGATTCCGGAAGCTTCGACATTCGGAGGTGTTTCATGTCGCTTTGAAGGATCGATCCTCGAGGCGGGACAGGTCAGTTTCTCTCTCGAGTGAAAAAGAGATCGAGAAAGGGATGGATAAAGCGAGGCCAATGATCTCGGCAGGCGCGACGGAAACGGGGCCTAATGCGGGGTAACGGCGCCCGACCCCCTCAAATAAAGCTGGACTCTGCCGACGGCCATTTTGACGCCGTCGCCGACATTGGGAGAACCGATCAACAGTCCGAGGCCGACCCCGTTATCGTCCTCCACCTGGGCGAGGACCTGGCCGAATTTTCCGATGCGATCCGCCCCGTCGATGCGGAAGAGGAGACGGCCGTCTTTTCCGGAAAACGCCGAAACGCTCCCCCCGTCTTTTCCGAGCTTCGTCGTCGAGCCGGGGGCCCCGATGATCACGTCGGCGAGACCATCGCCGTCCAAGTCTCCCAAGCTCACGATCGACCGGCCCAACTGTTCCCCCACCTCATGACCGTCCCACCGGCGCAATAAATCTCCATTCTTGCCGGAATAGAGAAAGACGCTCCCGGCGGCGGTCAGTCCATCATGTGTAATATCCGGCGCCCCAATGAGCAGATCGGAAATAAGATCGCCGTTGATGTCCATCACCCGGGCGAGGGAGAGCCCGAAGCGGTCTCCCGCCTCCTGGCCTTCAAAAAAGCGGATGGGGGTTCCATCCTTTCCGGAAAAGATAAAAACCTGACCGGCCTTGACGCGGCCGCCGGGAGAGGCGGTGGGCGCCGAGACGGCAAGCTCGGGAACGCCGTCTCCCGTGATATCCCCGACGACCTCCATCATCCGACCGAAATGATCATGCGGCGACTGGCCGTTGAGGCGGAGGAGAAGCCCTCCATCCTTTCCGGAAAAAATAAAGACGCTGCCGGCCGCCGACCGCCCCACCGGATTGGGGGAGGGAACCCCGTTGTGGGGAGGAATCTCGAACGGGAAAGGGTCGGCGTAGGGAGAGCCGATCACAATGTCCGGGTAGCCGTCCGCATTGAAATCAAACCCGCCGATCACGTCGATTCCGAAGGCGTCGAGCGGCTGTTCCCCATCGAACCGGCGCAAGACTTCTCCCGTCTTGCCGGAATAGATAAAGACACTCCCCGCTTGCGCAAGCCCCGCAGGGGAAGCGCCGGGCGCCCCGACCAAAAAATCGGAAACGCCATCCTTGTCGAAATCCCCCATTTTGGAGACGGAAAAGCCAAATTCGTATCTCGGCCCGGCCCCTTCCAGCGTAAAAAGGGCGCCGCCGTCCTTCCCGGAATAGACGATAACTTTCCCGACCATGGCCTGGGCGCCCCAGGCGGCGAGCGGCATTCCGACGATGATCTCCGCCACCCCGTCTTTATTCAAATCGCCCGGGCTCGCGACGGACCATCCCAAGAAGTCAAGACCTTTCTCTCCTTGGAAGGAGCGGCTGAGAATCATCCAATTTTCCCCTCGATCCGGGGGAGGCGAATCCGAAAAGGGACCGACCTGAAGGGACATTAAAGCGGCGGCCAACGGCGCTAAAAGGACGGAAGGTTTGAACATTTGAGTCTACCTCCTTGGATTTAATTCTTCTCAAAGCAAGGCGACTTACTGTTCTGCTGAAAGATCGACTCTTTGGAAATGGTTTAGCTCAAAAACATCGCAACCAGTCCGTTGTGTCTCAGACGCGGGTGGAAGCCAAGGCGCTCAATCCGAGAATTCGCGCCGAGCGTTCGCGGGGAAAGGGATGATACCAGTAAGGGTTAAAATTTACCGGAATTATGCGCTAAAAAAAAACCTTTGTCAAGGACCAAAAT
>DATDON010000299.1:0-2319 GCA_035293225.1 Candidatus Manganitrophaceae bacterium | reverse complement strand
CGATCGATTTTGCCGCCGCGTAGATATCGCCGCCATGATCCATGCCTATTCCCCAACCCGACATCGCCGGGGCCAAAAGACGTTAAACATTATTCGTGAATCGTTAAACGGAATTTCTTTTCCGAAATAACCAAAATAGTTTCTATAAGTGACTCAGAACCCATACCAGCAGAACGATGATCGCCAGCATCATCCCCATGGCGACCGTGACCAGCCGGACCGCTCTCCGGATATGTTCGACCGTCAGCTTCTCGATTGCCTCGCCGATCACCGGCTTATCGATAATTTGGCCGGCGTAGCGGCTCGGTCCGCCGAGCGCGATCCGGAGCGCCCCCGCCACCGCCGCCTCGGGGACCGGGCTGTTGGGGCTGTCGTCCTTCCGCCCGTCGCGCAATATGATTTTCGCGGTCTGAATCGGAGCGCCCCCGACAACCGGCGAGGCGATCAGGATGAAAAGGGCGGTCAACCGCGCCGGGATATAATTCGCAAGATCATCGAGCCGCGCGGAGGCCCATCCGAAATAGCGGTAACGGTCGTTCCGGTAGCCGACCATCGAATCGAGGGTGTTGACCGCCTTGTAGGCCATGGCGAGCGGGACCCCTCCCACGGTTAAGTAGAAGAGGGGCGCGCCGACGCCGTCGGAGGCGTTTTCGGCGACGCTCTCGATCGTCCCCCGGATCACCTCTTCTTCGGAAAGGTCCTTCGTCTCCCGGCTGACCATTTCGGAGAGGGCCGCTCTGGCGGCGGGGAGGTCGGCGTTTTCAAGAGCGCGCGCCACGGCGAGCGCGGCGTCCCGGAGGGAGCGCATCGCCAACGTCGTATAAGCAAGATAGAGAAGAACGGCTGTTTGGAAGAGCCATCCGAGCCGACCGGCCAAGGCAAGGGCGCCGGCGCTGACCATATAGGCCAAAAAAGGAAGGGCTAGGGCCAATACGATCCCGCCGACCCGTTCCAGTCCGGGATCGCTCCGTTTGGGCCGCAAGATCCCTTCCCCCCACGCGATCGCGCGGCCGATCCATCGGACCGGGTGGGGCCAACGTGGAGGGTCCCCCAGCGCGCCGTCTAGAAGGAACGCCCCAAAAAGCTCAAAGGAGGTCATCCAATCTCTTCCAGTCGAGGCTGTCTCGAAGGGCCGCCTCCAACCGATCGAACGTCGCCTCTTTCATCGCAAGATAATTTGAGGAGGGGGAACCGAGGGGCTCCCCTTTTTTCGCGCGGAGATGATTCAATAAGGCGGTTCGAAACCGATCATTCTCAAAGAGCCCATGGAGGTAACATCCCCAGACCTGTCCGGAGGAGGAGATCCGCCCGTCTCTTTCCTCGCCGCAAGGGACGCCGTTTCGCTCTTGAAGGGAAAAGAGCGGCGCCCCGGCCTCGACGGCGACCGACCGCCCCATATGGATTTCATAACAATTGAGCGGCGCCCCCGCAAGATTCGAGAAAAACGATCCGGCATAAAGCGCCCGCGCCTTGACCTGGGCGGTCTGCTTCTCCCGCTCCAGAATCGTTCGGATCGGCAGGAGGCCGAACCCCGCCATCCGCCCAATCTCGCTTTCGACCTGATGCGGATCTTCGATCGTCTCCCCCAACATCTGATAACCGCCGCAGATTCCGACGATCATCGCCCCCCGCGCATGGGCCAGCCGGATCCGATCGGCCAGCCCCGATTTTCGGAGGGTCTGCAGATCTTCCAAGGTATTCTTCGTCCCGGGCAGGATGATCAGATCGGTTCGCTCCGATATCGGATCTTCGGGCCCGACGTAAGAGAGGGCCACGGAAGGATCGAGCAAGAACGGATCAAAATCGGTGAAATTGGAGATATGCGGAAGGCGAATCACGGCGATATGGATCTCAGCGGTTTTTTCCTCCCGACCCCCGACCCCCGGCCCCCGGCCTCCGGTCTCGAGCGCGACGCCGTCCTCCTCCGGAAGGCGCAGCCCGGAGAGGGCCGGAATGACGCCGAAGGTCGGCCGGCCGGTGCGCGCCTGAAGAAAATCGATTCCCCCTTGCAGGAGGCTCGCGTCGCCGCGAAACTTATTGATAATAAAACCGGCGATCCGCTCCCGCTCCTCCGGCTCCAGCAGCTCCCAGGTCCCGACAAACGACGCGAAAAGGCCGCCCCGGTCGATATCTCCCACCAGCAGAACCGGCGCCTCGGCGAAGGCGGCCATCCGCATGTTGACGATGTCGTGGCTCTTGAGATTGATCTCCGCCGGGCTTCCGGCGCCCTCGATGACGATCAGATCATAGGTCGCCGCCAACCGACGATAGGCCGCCTGTATGACCTCCCACGCCTCCGGCTTAAACGTGCGATACCCC
>DATDON010000298.1:0-6990 GCA_035293225.1 Candidatus Manganitrophaceae bacterium | reverse complement strand
AAGGCGGTGGTTTTGGCGACCGGAGGGTATGGCCGCGTCTATCTGATCTCCACCAACGGATTGATCAACACCGGCGACGGCATGGCGCTGGCATACCGGTCCGGTCTTCCTCTTCAAGACATGGAGTTCGTCCAATTCCACCCGACCACCCTCAAAGAGACCGGCATCCTGATCACCGAGGGGGCGCGGGGGGAGGGGGGGTACCTCTTCAATTCCCGGGGAGAGCGGTTCATGGAAAAATACGCCCCCAAGGCGATGGAGCTGGCGAGCCGGGATGTCGTTTCCCGCGCCGAGTACCAGGAGATCATGGAAGGGCGGGGGGTGGACGGCTGCGTGATGTTGGACCTTCGCCACCTTGGGAAGGCCAAGATCATGGAACGGCTTCCCCAGATTTGGGAGCTGTCGATCTCCTACGCGGGGGTCGATCCGATTGAAGCGCCGATCCCGGTCACCCCCGGCGTCCACTATTCGATGGGGGGAATTTTAACCGATCTCCACGGCGCCACTCCGACCCCGGGCCTTTTCGCCGCCGGCGAATGCGCCTCCGTTTCCATACACGGCGCCAATCGTCTCGGCGGGAACGCCCTGATGGAAACGATCGTCTTCGGCCGTCGGGCCGGAACGCGCGCGGCGGAATTCGCCGAGGGGGTCGAGCAGGTCGCGTCCTCCGGCCAAGTATTGGATCGGGAGCGGGAGCGGATCGCTTCCCTGATGTCGCGGAAGGGACGGGAGCGGATCGGAAAAATTCGGGAGGAGATCGGAACGGTGATGGCCGAGCACTTCGGCATCATCCGCTCCCGCGACCGGATGGAGGAGGGAAAACGGAAGCTGGCGGAAATCCGGCCCCGTCTCGCCGACATTTCGCTGGAGGACCGGGGGAAGGTCTTTAACTTAGAGCTGGTCGACGCCTTGCAGCTTTTCTCCATTATGGACCTGGCTGAAGTCATCGCCGCCGGCGCCGCGGCGCGGGAAGAGTCGCGCGGGGCCCATGCGCGCTCCGACTTTCCCGTCCGCAACGACCCGACCTGGCTCAAACATACCCTCGCCTACCAGACGGAAAACGGCCCCCGCCTCGACTACCGCCCGGTCACGATCACCCGCGTTCCGCTGGGAGAACGGAAATACTGATCCGGAAAAAGTCGCGCCCACCGCGCCGTTACAGCATGGAAGAGAGGTTCCCTCCGATGACTTTTGGGAAGATTGGAGGAGGATTGAAAACGTTCAGGCGAGATTGTAATACTGTCCTTCGATCTTGCCGCCCACCACATACTTAAAAACGGTGTCTCCGATTCGGATCAGGTCCCCATCCTTCAACGCCGAGCCGATGACCTTCATGTTGTTGACGTAGATCCCATTCTTGCTGTGAAGGTCCTTCACCATAATTTGGTTGTTTTTCCTGTAAAACTCCGCATGGCTCCTTGAGACGGTCTTTTCGTCCAGGGAGATATTCGCCTGGCCCCCCCGGCCGATCACGATCTGTTTGTGGTCTAAAATATATTTTTTGCCGAGGGTCTTTCCTGAAATCACGACCAGGCAGGGGAGACTCCTCTTCACGTCGGTCGCCGGGCCCGGGAGAGGTTGAATCGTCTCTTCGTTGTCCATTCTTTTCTCCTCAATAGGAATCTTTATAACGCCTTTCGCGATTCTCTCCATAAACATTTCAATGCAGCTTATTATGAAGTTTATAACAAAATCATCAATTGTCAAATGAGCGAAGCGGGAGAATCATGCGGAAAGAAGCGGGGTTAAAGGGCCGAAAACGCCTTTTTCACGTTTTCCAATTCCTGTTTAAAAAGAGACCCCATCCATCTTATTTTCCGAAGCTTTAACTCGCGGAAAGAGCGGACACGTCGCTGATTCCGATCGGCTTCGATGATCAGGGCGCCCTCTTCATCCGTCCGGCGTATCTTTGCCCCGATCGCTTC
Source organism: Candidatus Manganitrophaceae bacterium (assembly GCA_035293225.1). Classification (GTDB taxonomy): domain Bacteria; phylum Nitrospirota; class Nitrospiria; order SBBL01; family Manganitrophaceae; genus DATDON01. Next base: position 5,065 of record DATDON010000298.1, on the reverse strand, counting down.
ATATGCGGCGAGGGCGCGGGGATGAGGATGCCGATAGGGATTGCTCCGGCCGACCGAGACAAGGGCGACCTCGGGCGAAACCGCCGATAAAAACGCCGCATCAAGGGAGCTTGCGCTTCCGTGGTGGGGAACTTTTAAGAAGGCGCTTTTCAGGGGAAATGATTTTTCCAGGATCGCCCGCTCCGCTTTTTCTTCGATGTCCCCGGTGAGGAGGAGTGTGATCCCCTCTTTCCCGAAAGAAGGGCAAGAGAGCCGCATGACAATAGAATGATTGTTGAGGTCGCTCTCATCGGCGGGGAGGTCTTGGGGAGGATTCAAGAAAAATATACGGCATCCGTCGACTTCCAGGGGAGGCGTTTCCGCGTTGATCGCGCGCGGCGCCAGGCCCTTTTGTTCAAGGGCGATTAAAAAAGACGAATAAAAGGGGAGATTGCGCGTTGCTCCATTGGTCCAAACCTCGCCCACGTTAAAATGTCGGACGATGTATGAGAATCCTCCCATATGGTCCAACTGAGGATGGGTGCCGACGAGGTAGTCGATTTTCCGAATTTTCCGCTCCCAAAGATAGGGAGCGACGGCCGCCCTCCCCATATCCAATCGCCCAGCCGACCCCCCATCGACCAGCATCGTTTTACCGCCGGGGAATTCAATCAACGTCGAATCCCCCTGGCCGACATCCAAAAAAGTGATACGAATTTTCTCTGGTGGAAGCCGGAGACTTCCCCATCCTAAAAAGAAGAGGAGGAACAGGGCGGCGCTTGGCACGACCCCTTTCCAGGATATTTTGAGGAGGAGGAGCGAAAAGATCATTCCATAGAAGAAGAAGATCGCCCAAAGAGGGGGAGAGGCGAAATGGAGGCCGGCCCCCGGAAAATCGGCGAAGAAAGAGGCCGATTGATAATAAAGGCTCCAAAGCCATTGACTCCACTCGGGAAGTGGAAGACGGTTTTCGAGGAGGAGGGAAAGGAGGGAAGCGCCCAATCCGAAAGGGACCATCAAGAGGCCGGCGAAGGGGATCAGAACGAAGTTCGCCGCCGGCCCGATCCAACTGAATTGATGGAAATAATAAAGGGTCAACGGGGCGGTTCCAACCGTCGCGCCGAGGGTGGACAAGACCATCAACCGTCCGGGCGCGACGAGATATTTTTTCACCGGAGAAGGGGTCTCCTCCTCGGGCGCTTTTTCGTCCCTTTTGCTCCATTCTATCGTGAGGATGATGGAAAGGACCGAAAGATAGGAGAGTTGAAAAGAGAGATCAAAAATCGCTTGGGGCTGGACGGCTAAAATCAGGAGGGCGGCGAGAGAGAGGGTGATCTTGGCGTCGCCGGTTCGGCCGATCCAGATCGAGAAGAGATAGACCCAAATCATCGCGAGGGAACGGAGGGTGGCGATTTCCCCTCCCGCCAGAAAGGCGTAAAACGTGACCGATGCGGCGGCGAACAAAGCGCCCCATTGAGAGGGGGTTTTCCAAAGGGAAAGCCGAAGGAGAAGAGGAGAGGGGAGGCGGAGGGCAAGCCATCGGATCAGGCCGAAGGTTAAGAGAGAAACAAACGCCAAATGGGAGCCTGAAATCGAGAGGATATGGGTGACGCCGGCCGCCGAAAAGGAGTCCCGGACCGGATCGGTCAGGTAGCCCGATTCGCCGATGATCATCGCCAGCAAAAGAGCCGCCGGAGGGCCGTCCATCGAAGAGAGGATATTCTTCCGGATCGTTTCACGGCTTCGATAGAGGGCTTTAAGAAGCCGGTTCCCCCCTTCTCCGACTTTTTTCGCCGCTCCGGGACGCGCCAGGCTCGCGACGCCGCTCCATCCCTCCCGCTCCCGGTAGTCGGCGTGCTGAAAGACCCCCGGATTTTGAAACTGTTGAGGCCTCCTCAGCCGGACCTCCATCTCCAGCCGGTCTCCATACTCAAATGGGATTTCAGCCGCGTAGATCGTCAATCGAAAGCGGCCGGAAACCTCCCGAGGGAGGCCGGCGGGAAGGTCGGAAAGGAGGGCGATCCCCTTCATCTCAAGGACCACCTGTTCCGGACGATGATGAAGCGGCCCGTCGATTTGGGCGATGATCCGAATCGGCCCCCGGTCGACATGGTTCCTTAAATCTTCGGAGGAAAAAGGGGTGGAGACGATTTGGCAAACGACAAAGCCGGCGGCGCCGAATAGAAAGAGGAGGGGGGAGAGGAGACGCCCCTGTTTTAAAATGGATTCGAAGAAGAGAAGGGCGAAGAGAAAGAAGGTGAGGGTAAAAGGAAAGTAGGAAAAAATTTCTCCTGAAATTAAACCGGCCAGAAAGGAGAGGGTGAGGGCGACCAAGGGTCTCTTTCCCAACGGCCGTTCCTTTTAAGGTTTGTTCTGAAGGTAACCTGAAACGATCATCGCCACGACGATTCCGAATAATATCAAGGCGACACATCCGCAGCCCCAACGGTTGGTCGCTGCGACGTCCTGGGCGATCCGAGCGTCCCTTTTCTTTTTAAACTTAGCCAAATTTCCTCAAACGGATTCGGAACCGGACCCGGATCAACGCGGGTTCTCCCGTCTCCCCGCCTCCGCCGCCGGCATGCAATCGGTCGCCTCTTCAAGGCGCCGCGCCTGCGCCATCAGGCGCTCTATTTTCATTCTGAGAGGTTGGATCCGCTCTCGAAGCGGGGAGGGGGGACGGAGCTGGTCGATGGCGCCGAGCATTAAAAGAAAGTCGGGGAGGAGTTCCCGGATCTCGTCGATGAGCCGGATCATCTCTTTGTTTTTCCCCTCCCGCATGATTTACGCCGCCTCTTTCGGAGGCGCCCCCACCCGTATTTCGAGGACGCGCTCTTTCCTCTCTCGAATGATCGTCACCTGCAGAGGGGTGTCCGGCGTGGTCTTGGAGACCTCCTTGCGAAGGGTCTGGATGTCGGGTACCTTCCTGCCGTTGATGGCGGTAATGACATCCCCTTCTTGAAGCCCGCCTCTTTTAGCGGGGCTGTCGAATTGGACGCTCATGACCACCACCCCGTCGCCGCTTCGAACCCCCAACCGGGCGGCCATCTGGGGGGTGAGTTCCTGGACCGTGATCCCCAGCCATCCCACCGGCGGCGCCTGGACGGCGCTCCATCCTAACATAAAAATGAGCAAAAGCTTTTCCATGCCGGTTATCCGGTAGAAGTCGATTCATTATTTCAAAGGGGAGGAGCGATGTCAAGGCGGAAAAAAGGGGAGACTTCGTGAGACGTCAAGCGGCCTTTTAAAAAAAGAGACGGAGCGGATCGACCCATGGCGCTTGATTGATCGGGAGCGGTCGGTTTCTTTACCTCTTTTTTTGCGAAGAGCGATACATGTCAAAGGCGCTCCAGAAAGCAAGGCCGAGGAGAGCGATGTGGACCAGGTAAATGCCGGCGGGAGAAGGAATCCATTGAAGCAGACTCGACCCTCCCATCCTGGCTCTTCGCGCGATCCCGCTGAGGATCATCGCCGCCGCCAAGAAACCGAATCCTTTCGCCCATTTGTGGTCATAAATCTGCCCCGCCCCCGGCAAGACCGCCGAAAAAAAGGTTGCAACGATCTGTTTTTTCATCTTTTTCCTCCTCATCACCGGATTGAACGCTCTATTTTAAGTATACCTTAAAATTAAATTTGTGGATGATTGAATATGAGGATTACCTGATGGGCTCTGAGTATTTAAAAAAAATAAAAGGCATTAAAAGATCATAAATTTGGCATGTTTTTCACGCAGGATTTAAGAGGGTTGGATTTGCGCTTGGGTGATTCTTAAATAAGGTCATGGCCTCCGTTACCGTCATCGCACACCTCCTCAGCATCAAAGAAAATCGGTCTTCGCGTATTCGGGATCCTCCAAGCTTAGCAAAGGATACAGGATTATATACCAAGAGGAGCCCTCGGGAGAAATCATTGCTGTACTGGTATTGGAGGTTAATAAACAGGGCGACTAAAGTCAAAGCGGGAGAATTTTTAGAAAATGAAATGGGTCCCATGACCTTTGGCGATTTCCTGGTTGGGGTCCGTCATGCCATGAATATTTCACAGGCGGATTTAGCCCGAAAACTAAAAGTATCCCGTTCCATGATTTGTGACATTGAAAAAGGACGCATTTTGGTGAGTCCGGCGCTTGCCATGAAAATTGCCGGGATCGGAAAATTTCCAAAGGAGATGGCGATTAAGTATTGCCTTCAAGATCAACTGAGAAAAGCAAAGATAAAAATGAAAGTGAATGTGGAAGCCGCCTGATATGAAATCTTCTCAAGCGTCCACTTTCTTGTCATTAGACTATCCCGCTTTACAATTCTGCTCGCTGACTACCGACTGGCAAGAAAGTAGACCTGACCCTGGGCGCACTGCTTTGATTCTCTCGCTGGGTATGCCTGATATGGGCTTTCCCCAATTTGCAGGTCAGTTCGATAAACGGCTTCAAACTTTGACCATATTTTGTCAGCGAGTATTCCACTTTGGGGGGGACTTGAGGATATACCTTTCTCAAGATAATCCCATCTTGTTCGAGCTCCCGAAGTTGGGCCGTCAGCATTTTCTGCGTGCTTCCGGGAATCAGGCGCCTTAACTCGTTGAATCGCTTCACGCCGTCCCGCAAATTCCACAAGATAAGCATTTTCCATTTGCCGCCGATCACGCCTATGGTTACCTCAATGGGACAATGATAGTCTTTTTCATTCAGAATGATCATCGGTATCCTTCTTGAAACTACACCACTTTTTTGTGCGTACTTGCGCCAAAGGATTATATAAAATATGATTCCCTTTGTAAAGGGTTAACAACGGTCTTGAAGTTGAGAGGAGGCGAGTCGCACAGAGTGCAGTGAAACGTGTCGAGTCATTGGAAATCCATAAACCATCTTACGCGCTCCGGGTCCAATGCCGGACGCGACAATTATAGGAGATCCCGATGAAACAAAGCACAAGGTTTATATCCGGTTTTGTATTTGCGGCCGTTATTTCCATTAGTCTGGCGGTCGTGTCCATGGCCGGAGAGAAGGGCGGAAGCCCGATCAAGAAAATGTCCAAGGATCAGTTGATCAAGCTGGCGATGAGCGCCGCGCCGGCGGAAATCTCAAATG
>DATDON010000297.1:0-8658 GCA_035293225.1 Candidatus Manganitrophaceae bacterium | reverse complement strand
TATCCGGTGGGGACCAAAGTGATTGGGAAGGTGGTCAGCCTGACCGATTACGGCGCCTTTGTGGAGTTGGAGCCGGGAATCGAGGGGTTGGTCCATATTTCCGAGATGTCCTGGGCGCACGAGGCGAAGCATCCTTCCAAGATCGTGTCGGTCGGCGAGCGCGTCAACGCGGTGATTTTGAATGTGGACCGAAAAGGAAGAAAGATATCGCTTGGGATGAAACAGGCGGAGGCGAATCCGTGGGATGCGGCTGAGCAACGGTATCCCGTCGGGACGAAGGTGTCGGGGAAGGTCCGCAGCATCACCGATTTCGGCGTCTTTGTCGGCCTGGAAGAAGGGATCGACGGATTGATCCACATCTCGGACATTTCATGGACCCGTCACGTGAAGCATCCTTCGGAGGTCTTCAAAAAAGGCCAGCCGATTGAGGCGGTCGTATTGAAGGTGGACCGGGAAAAAGAGCGCATCTCGCTCGGATACAAGCAGCTCGCGTCGGACCCGTGGGAGAGTGAGATTCCTCAGAAGTATAAAGTCGGAAGCCCCGTCAGGGGGAAGGTGACCAAAGTGACCGATTTCGGGGTCTTTGTCGAACTCGAGGAAAACGTGGAGGGCCTCATCCATATCAGCGAGGCCGGCCTGGAGCCGGGCGCGCGCGCCGAGGACGTCTTCCATATCGGAAACGAAGTAGAGGCGAAAGTGATCCGGATCGATTCCTCGGAGCGGAAGATCGCCTTGTCTGTCCGCGAACTTAGGCGCGATTCCGATAAAGACGCCCTGGAAAGTTATCACAGCACGCAGGGAAAACTCGATCAATCCATCGGAGCGGTCGCCAGCAAAATTACCCGAAAGAATAAAGACGAAGAAGAAAAACCTTCTTAAAAGCGAGCGGCCGGCTTAGCCGGCGCAAGCGCGGGGCGTGGGGGGCGCCTGCGGAGGACGTAGGGGCGGTTCGCGAATCGCCCCTACACCGGACGGGCCCCCACATACAAATAAATCACCTCCACATATAATGAACATGCCTAAAAAACCACTCCTGATCGGCGCGATTTACTTTTTACTTTTCTCTCTTCTCTTTTTTGGGTTTATGTTTTGGGTGGCCCATTTTTCGGAGAAAGGGGTGGGAATTGGAGAGAAGATCGCCTTGATTCGGATCGAAGGGGTGATTCTGGACTCCAATGATGTGGTCGAGGAGCTGAGGCGCTACCGGAAGGACGACTCCGTCAAGGCGATCCTTCTCCGGATCGACAGCCCCGGCGGAGGGGTCGTCCCCTCTCAAGAAATTTACGACGAGGTGAAACAGATTCGCCAAGAAGGGAAGAAAAAGGTTGTGACGTCGATGGGGACCGTCGCGGCCTCCGGCGGATACTACATCGCCAGCGCCTCGGATAAGATCATCGCCAATCCGGGAACGCTCACCGGCAGCATTGGGGTGATCATGGAATTCGCCAATGTGGAGGGGCTTCTTCAAAAAATCGGGGTGGAAAGCGTGGTGATCAAGAGCGGTAAAAATAAGGACCTCGGTTCCCCTTTTCGAAAAATGAAGGAGGAAGAGCGGGTCCTGCTTCAAGGGGTGATTGATGATGTCCACGGCCAGTTCATCGAAGCGGTCGCGGAAAGCCGTTCCCTTGAAGTTGAAAGCGTCCGGGCTTTGGCGGACGGCCGGATTTTCACCGGCCGCCAAGCGAAGAAGATCGGATTGGTGGATGAACTGGGGAGCTTTCAGGACGCGGTCCAAAAAACGGCGGAGTTGGCGGGAATCCAAGGCGAGCCCCGGATGGTCGAGGAGCGGAAAAGATTTTCGATTTTTGAAATTGTGAGAAGCCAACTCCGGGGAAGCAGGGTGGGACACTGGATGTCGCTGGGCGCGGCCGCTCCCCTTCCGTCCGCCTCGGTCCGGCTGAATTTTCTGTTGGCCTTTTAGTTTTGAAATTTCAAATTTGAACGCTCAAATTTCATAGGGGAGGTTATGACAAAAGCCGAGTTGATCGAAAAAGTCTCCGAGCATCTGACCGCGCTGACCAAACGACAAACCGAAATCCTCGTGAATACCGTTTTTGACAGCATCAAAGAGGCCTTGGCCAAAGGGGATAAAATCGAGATACGGGGATTCGGAAGTTTCAGGCTTCGTCATCGGAAAATGCGGGAAGGCCGGAATCCCAAAACGGGCGCCTTGGTGAATGTTCCCGCAAAGAGGGTCCCCTTTTTCAAAGCCGGCAAAGAATTAAAGGAGTTGGTGGATAGTTAAAAGTCTTCATCTTTCCAGAGGCGGACGGCGGCGCTGCTCCGCCTTTTTTTATGCCCCGTCACTTCCGAAATTTCGAAACAACCATGTCGACCAGTCCGGAGAGGCCGATCTCCTCCTGTTCTTTGGTCGACATGTTTCGCAGGATCGCCTTTCCCCCCGCCAGTTCCGTCTCCCCCACGATCAAGACATATTCGGCGCCGAGCCGGTCGGCCCGCTTCATCAGGCCCTTGAGACCCGCCGTTTCTTCCCCCATCTCGCTCCGGACGCCGCGCTGACGAAGCGTAAAGAGGGAGGGGAACAGGGCGCGGCTTGCCGCCTCCCCGATCGCGGCGATGAAAAGTTGAATCTTGAGAGGGGGGGCGTGTTTCGGGTCGACCAGACGGATCACCCGCTCCATCCCGATGGCGAATCCGATCGCCGGCGTGGAGGGGCCGCCGAGCGCTTCGACCAGGCCGTCGTATCGCCCGCCGGCGGCGACGGCGTTTTGCGCCCCCAATTTCGGGGTCGTCATTTCAAACGCCGTTTTGGTATAATAATCGAGCCCCCGGACCAGGTGAGGCCGGATCTGATAAGCGATCGAAAGAAGGGCCAGCCCCTCTTGGACCGATTTGAAGTGCGCCCCGCATTCCGGACAGAGATAATCCAACGGGGAAGGGGCCTCCCGCGTGATCGCTTTGCATTCCTCTTTTTTGCAATCCAAAATCCGCAGCGGGTTCGTGTCGAAACGGCGCCGGCAGTCCTCGCACAGGGCCGCGAGCCGCCCTTTAAAGTAGGCCTGGAGCGCCGATCGGTAAGGCGGCCGGCAGACCGGGCAACCGAGGCTGTTGATCTCCAGCGTCAGTTCTCCTATTTCCAATCGCCGAAAAAAGTGAGAAAGAAGGGAGAGAAGCTCGACGTCTTGTCTGGGATCTATCGATCCGATGGTTTCCGCGCCGATCTGATGAAATTGGCGGAGCCGTCCGGCCTGCGGCCGCTCGTGCCGGAACATCGGGCCGAGATAGTAAAACTTCGCCAGCGGCGTTTTTTCGGAAAGACCGTTCTCCAGAAAGGCGCGAACGACCGAAGCGGTTCCCTCCGGGCGGAGGCTGATTTTCTTTCCGTCCCAATCTTCAAAAGTGTACATCTCTTTTTCGACGATGTCGGTCGTCTCGCCGATGCTCCGGGTAAAGAGATCGGCCGCCTCTAAAATCGGGGTCCGGATGAACGAGAAACCGAACGCGGGAAAGGTTTCATGCGCCGCCGACTCGACCCAGTTCCACAAGCCGGCCTCATCGGGGAGGAGGTCTTTAAACCCTTTTAATGCTGAGAATTTTGACATAAGAAAAACCCGTTTAAACTAGAACACTATAGACCGGGGGTTTCTTGAAGTCAAGATTCTAAGAGGCGAAGCCTGAAATCATATTGACATAGAGCGCTGTCGTGAGATAAGATCAACCCCACTCCAAGCCGATTATGCGGGAATAGCTCAGCGGTAGAGCATCGCCTTGCCAAGGCGAGGGTCGCGGGTTCAAATCCCGTTTCCCGCTCCAAATTAGTCCTACAAGTTGAAAGACAACCTATACTCTATGATGTGGTCCCGCGACCCTGCGGGTTCACGACGTAGCCCTTCCTCCGAGAGGGAGGGCAGTATGATTGAGCGAAGCCTCCAGACGGCGCGCTCCCGATTTATGGGAGCCAATCCCGTTTCCCGCTCCAGTTTTTAAAGCAGTTACGAAACACCCGCCTGGCATATCCTGTTGTATTGCAAGACGTGACTCCATACGTGTGACCCCCCAAAGAGTTTTGGACAGCCAACTGTCATAATTCCGAACACGCTTATATGCGCTGAAGCTTCTAAACGCTTCGTTAATGAAATTTCTCAAACGTTCAGATGCCGACATGAGCATGAGCATAGTCCGGATCGATGGGGTGAAGAGCGACAACCCCCCTGTTCCAAAGCGACGAGTCGAATTCTATCCCAACTATACGCCAAACGGGTGTAATCCATCGGCATGATTTCCCGCCGCGGCTTCGATATCGTAATATAATCTAAACACAATCGAATTTCTTTTCGTGAGGAGGCGCCATGCCGTTAAAACCCAATCCATCCACATCCCTTAAAATTTTCGGCCTTGCGGGGAGCCTTCGCAAGGGCTCTTTCAATCGCGCGCTGCTGCGCGCCGCCACGGAGGTCGCGCCGAAAGGAATCGAGATTCGGACCTTTGAGCGTCTCGCGGATATTCCGCTCTTCAATGCCGATGTCGAGGCGGCGGGAGATCCGGAGCCGGTCGTCGCGCTCAAGTCGGCGATTCGGGAAGCGGATGCCCTGCTGATTGCCACTCCGGAATACAATTATGGAATCCCCGGCGTTCTGAAAAACGCCATCGACTGGGCCTCGCGTCCGCCCGACAGCTCGGTTTTGAAGGGGAAACCGGCCGCCATCATGGGAGCGACCCCGGGGATGACCGGGACCGCGCGTTCGCAGCTTGCCCTCCGCCAAGCGTTCCTTTTCACCGAGACCTATGCCGTCCTACAGCCGGAGGTGTTGGTGGCCCGAGCGTCCGAGAAGTTCGATAGCGAAGGGCGCTTGAAAGATGACGCGACGCGCAATCGGATACGGCGCCTCCTCGAAGCCCTGGCGGAATGGACCCTTCAACTACGTCAGGGAATGGAGGGACGAAAGGCCGCCTGACGATCGCCTGGTCCTTCTCCGCATCGTGATCCAGACCGCTGCGGCGCATCTTCGGAACCGGAAAGATCGCGCTTGACCGCTTTATCCATGTTCGATATAATCATCTCGCTTTAGTTCTCCCACAAAAGTTTCTTGCCCCTGGGGCGGACTCCGGACCGCAAAATCGATCTTCGCGCGCCGGCCGCAATCAAATGGTTGAAACACAAATCATCCTTCGCCAAATTCCCCTCTTCCGGGACCTTTCCCCCGAGCATCTCGAAAAGCTTGCGGCCTTTCTGCAGGAAAAGAGTTACGGAAAGAACAAAGTTCTCTTTCACGCCGATGAGCCCGGCGCCTCTCTTTTTATCCTGAAATCGGGTCGGGTCAAGGTGACGCTGACCGACCGCCATGGAAAAGAGGTCATCCTCCGAGTCTTACAGCCGGGGGAATTCTTCGGCGAGATGGCCCTTCTCGACGGCCATCCTCGATCCGCGACCGTCGTCGCCATCGAGCGAAGCCAGGTTTTTATTTTGGAGCGGGCGTCATTCCTTCAATTGATCCAGCAAGACCCCCAGTGGTCCCTCAAGATGCTGGCCACGTTAAGCCGGCGCCTCCGAAAAGCCAATGAGAAGATCGGCGCCGCGATCTTCTCCGACGCTTATGGAAAGGTCAGCCGGGTTCTCCTGGACCTGATCCCCGAAGGGGGATTGAAGACGGACGAGGGGATCCGGCTCGATGTGAACCTGACCCGCCAAGAGCTGGCCGCCATGGCCGGCCTGACCCGCGAGACCTTCATCCGCATCCTGAAGGAATTCGAACGGGCCGGGGTGGTCCGGACCGAGGGAAAACAGATCGTCATCCTCAAACAGGCCGACCTCAGCCGCGAAGCTTTTTAATGCCTTTTCCTTCCCCTTTTTTTCCGTGACTTAAATCACATATTCCAAAAAAGACTTGACTTTGTGATACTGAGTAGGTATATTATCGGACTTTGCAGGGAATTCATGGGATTTTTCAAGTTCAAGACGGTTTTTTACGCGATCTTTCTCGGTTTCTGGTTTTCGACCTCGCTCTTCGCCCAGGAAAACGCGCTTTCGCTCCCTTCCAAAGAGTATGACCTTCAAATGACCAAGGGGACCGCTTTGTTGAACCAAAAAAAATACCCCGAGGCGGAAGCGGCCTTCCAGGCCGCCTTGGCCGCGCGGCCGCATGATCCCAAGGCGACCTACTCCCTCGGCGTTGCGGCGGGAAAGGAGGGGAAATATCCCGAAGCGGAGCGGAATCTCTTGGAGTCCCTTCGGCTTGATCCCCAGCAGACCGAGGTCTACCTGGATCTGGGGGTCGTTTACTTTCAACAGAAGAAATTTGAAAACGCCCTCGACATTTTAAGCCGGGGGGAAAACATCGATCCGGAAGATCCGAAGATCCTCTTTTACCAGGGACGGATCTATCAAGAGAGCCGGGAGGACGGTCAGGCGGCGCCCCGCTTTCTCCGCGCGGCGGCCCTGGCGAGTGAAAATGACCCCGGTCTGGCGGTCGCCGCCCAATACCAGGCGGGGGTTTCCTTTCTGAGACAGCGGATATTCGATGATGCGAAAGACGCGTTTACGGAGGTGATCCGTCGGTCGCCCGATTCGGAGATGGGGAAATCGGCGCAGACCTTCCTGACTCAAATCGACCAGGGAGGAACAGAAGGGGAGAAATGGGATCTCTCCGTCAGCGCGAGCGACCAGTACGATGACAATGTCGTGTTGGAGCCTTCCGACAGCGCCTTCGCCGTCAGCGACAAAAGTGACAGCCGGCTGGTGTTTTATTTGAACGGAAATTATTATTTCCGGAAACCGGCCCCGTGGGGGGGAGGGATCGGTTATTCCTTTTACCAAAGCTTTCATCGGGAGCTCGATTCTTTCGACACGCAAAGCCATGAGCCCGATCTCTTTTTGACTTATGAAAAGGACCGGCTTCAGGCGCGCGTCGATTATCTTTTCAGCTTCATTACGGTCGACCGGGAGCGCTACCTCCAAGGCCATACCGTTCGTCCGGCCGCGACCCTGGCCCACGGGAGCGGGCGGCTCACGCGCCTTTTTTATCAAGTTCAATTTAAAAACTTCGAAGAGAGCGCGCAATTTCCGGTCAATTCGGAGCGGGACGCCGTCAACCACGCCGCCGGCGCGATGGAGCTGTTTCACTTCGCGCGGGGGAAGGGGACCTTGCGCGCCGGCTATACGTTCGACTTGGAAGACGCCCGCGGCGACGATTGGGATTATCAGGGCCATCGCCTGCTCGCCGGCGTCGGCGCTCTGCTGCCGGCGCAGGTCAGAGGAGACTTGGATCTTGATTACATCATCCGTCCTTACAGCAACCCGAACGCGCTCTCAACGACCCGGGAAAAACGAGAGGACACCGCCTATTCGGCTAATTTGGCCCTTTCTCGGTCGCTCAACTCTTTAATCAATGTTTCGCTTCAGTATACCTTTACCCGTAACGACTCCAATCTCTCCATCTTCGATTACAAGCGGAATATCTATTCCGCGAGCCTGATCGGGAGGTTTAAATGAGGGGGATCGTCAACCGAGGGAGCGTGGGGGCTCAAGTCCCCTCCTTACGCAGGAGGGAAAAGAGAGGCGCTCTCCTGATCATTTTCTCTATTTGTTCTTTCTTCCCGGCGCAGCTCTTCGCCGCGGAAGCGGTCGGGTCGGTGACCGCCGTTCAGAAAGAGGCCCGGGTGGCGCGGGACGGAAAGAACGCCCTCTTTTTGGTCAAAGGGGGAGATCCGGTCCTCTTCCGGGATACTTACCGGACGGGGATACAGTCCAAGATCAAGATGCTTTTTGAAGACGACAGTATTCTAAGCCTCGGGGAAAAATCGGAGATCCGAATCACCGAGAATATTTACGATCCCGCCGACAATCAACGAAGCATGACCGCTCAAGTCCTGAGCGGGTCGCTCCGGGCCCTGGTCGGAAAAATCTTTTCGGGAAGCGGATCGAAATTCGAAATCCATACGCCGACGGCGGTGGCGGCGGCCCGGGGGACCTATTTTATCGTATGGCTGACGGAGATCGACGGCAAACCGGCGACCGGCGTCGTCAGCCTTCAGGGAGAGGTGGCCGCGCGAAACGCCGACGCGGAGATTTCACGCGAGGTCCTTTTAACCGAGAAACTTTACACGTTGGTCGGGGAGGGGCGATTTCCCACCCCCCCTTCGGTCATTCCTCCGGATCTTCTGGCGGGATTGACCGAGGCGACCGAGGTGGAGGACCGCGTGGAAGAACCTTTGGCGAACGTCGAAGAGGGGGAACAGGTTGACCGGAAAGAGGCCGGCTTGCCGATCCTCTTCCCCGCCGGACTCGGCGCCGCTCCGAACATCCCTCCGATCGCGCAGGAGCCGATTCAAAAAGAGTTCATCGCCCGGACGCCGGCGCGGGTCGAGATCCAGTTTCCATAAGTTAGGGAAGCGAGATGGGACGTCTGAAATTGTTTTTATACATCGGGTTCATCGTTATCCTGAGCGGGTGCGCTTTGGAGGCCGAATCGCCGCGCCGAACGGCGGTTCAGTTGAAGTTGGATATACCGCAACGGGTCGCGGCCCATAAAGCGACCGCCGCCCCGACCCCCTCCGGGATTACGACCGTCACGCTCGATGTCACCGGCCCCGGCATGAGCAGTCTTTCAGCGGCCACAGCGGTCAGCGCGGGGAGCGCGGCGGTCCTGGAAATGAGCGTCCCGGACGGCCCGCAGCGGACTTTTACCGCCAAGGCGCTTG
>DATDON010000296.1:0-3256 GCA_035293225.1 Candidatus Manganitrophaceae bacterium | reverse complement strand
TCCCTTTTCTCTTGAAACAGATTCAGGCGATCCGGCCCAAAATTATCTGCGCGCTCGGAACCTTTTCCGCGCAGACCCTCCTCTCCACCCAGCGCCGGATCTCGGACCTTCGCGGAAAATTTCACGACTTTGACCTCCGGGAAATGGTTGGAGGTAGGAACGGAAACCATGACCTCCGGGGAATGGTTTCCGGAGCCGCGGAAACCCATAACGGGATCAAAGTCCTTCCCACCTTTCATCCCGCCTATCTCCTCCGCAATCCGAACGAAAAAAAACGGGTCTGGGAAGATCTGCAAAAAATCATGGAAGAACTGAAACAAGGCGCCGGAAGCCGGGGATGAAACAGATTTGGGCGCCCTGGAGGATACAATATATCCGAGGAGAAAAAACGGTGGGTTGTATTCTTTGCGAAAAACCGAAACAGAAAAAAGATCTCTCCAATCTGATTTTGGCCAGGGGGAAACAATGCTTCGTGATGATGAACCTCTACCCCTATAACAACGGCCATCTGATGATCTCTCCCTATCAACATGTCGATACCCTGGAAGAGCTCTCCGACGCGGCGTTAAAAGATCTGATGCGGTTTATGAAAAAATCGATCGCAGCTTTACGGAAATCGTTCAAACCGGAGGGAATCAACGTCGGCCTGAACCTCGGTAAGGCGGCCGGCGCCGGGATCGATGATCATCTTCATTTTCACGTCGTCCCCCGTTGGATGGGAGACACGAATTTCATGACGGTGATTTCGGAAGTCCGGGTCATTCCGGAAGATTTAGAGGAAACATATCGTCAACTGAAACCTTATTTTAAATAAAAGGTCATTCTCATCCCATCGGAAATCAGGGATGCGGCTAAAATGGGCGGACACGGTGGTCCGTCCCCACACAGGGGGCTTGCGATGATTCGGTTGATTTTTCTGACGGTGGTCCTCTTCATTCTCTTCGTCTTGGCTTATATCAACCAGGACATTAAAGTCTCAGTGGCCCTTTTAGGAGGGTCCCAATCCGATCCCATTCCGGTTTACTTCATCATCATCGGCTCTTTTTTGGTCGGAACGCTCCTGGCGACCTTGATGATGTTTCCCGGCTGGGTCAAGTTGAAATTGGAGCGGAGAAGATTGGAAAAGCGGATCGAGCGGCTGGAGGGCGATCTCGACCGAATCCGCTCCGAGACGCTTAAAGGCGCCCCTCCCCCTTCCTATCCCCGCCCCGCCTCCGAGCCGGGCGACCTTCAAGACGATCCCCTTGGAGAGGGATAAACGAAGGAAAGAGATGAACGACGCCACCCCCTTAATGAGACAATATCTCGAAATCAAAAAGGGCCATCCCGACGCGATCCTCTTTTTTCGCGTGGGCGATTTCTATGAGATGTTTTTTGAGGACGCGCTGATCGCCTCAAAAATCCTGCAGATCGCCCTCACTTCCCGCGACAAAAACAAAGAAAACGCGGTCCCGCTCTGCGGCATTCCCTACCATGCCGCGTCGGGTTACATCGCGAAATTGATTCGGAGCGGATATGCCGTGGCGGTCTGCGAACAGATGGAAGAGCCGGGCGCGGGGAAGGGGATCATCCGACGCGAGGTGGTCCGGGTGATCACCCCAGGCGCGTTGATCGAACCGGAATTGCTCACCGAGAAGGAAAACAACTATCTGGCCGCGCTCAAATGGGACTTCGCCTCTCCGGTCCATCTCAGCAAAGAGATCGGCCTCGCCTATCTCGATCTTTCGACGGGCGACTTTCGGATGATCTCCTCCCACCTCCAGTGGGTCGAGGCGGAAAGCGAGCTCTGGAATATCCGGCCCAAGGAGATGATCCTCCCCTCGGAGTTGAAGGGAAGGGAAAAACAGATCGGGCCGCTCCAATCGGGCTGGCCGATTCGCTTTGTCGGCGCCTCTCTTTTTTTCAGGGAGCGGGCGGAAGAAAGCCTCAAGGGCCACTTTCAAATCCATTCCGTCGCGTCGTTGGGCGCCGAAAAAAACGCCCTCACCGCGGCCGGCGCCCTTCTCAGCCACGCGCAAGAGACGCAAAAAACCGCGCTGGCGAATATCATATCGCTCCGTCCTCACCCGTCGGGCGAACGGATGCGCCTCCATTCCTTCGCCCAACGCCATCTTGAACTGGCCCCCCTTTCAAAAGATCGGACCGAAGGAACCCTCTTCCATATTCTCGATAGAACGGTCACGCCGATGGGAGGACGCCTGTTGAGGGAGTGGATCCTTCGTCCGCTCCTCTCCCCCGCTCAAATTATCGAACGGCAGGACGCCGTCGCATTTTTTTTGGATGATCTCTCCCTGCGCGCCCGTCTTCGCTCGCTTTTAAAAAAAATGGCCGATCTGGAGCGTTTGGTCGGACGGATCAGCTTAAAAGCGGGACGTCCCCATGATCTGATCGCGCTGAAAGAATCGATCGGATTGCTTCCGGAGATTCAAAAACAGCTCCGCTCCTCCACATGTAACGTCCCCTCCTGCCCGTCCGCTTTGGTCGATCATCTTGTCAGTTTATGGGACAACCTCGATGACGTTTTTTCCCTGATCGAGAGCGCGGTAGCGCCCGATCCCCCGCTCTCCTTAAAAGAAGGGGGGTTCATCAAAGAAGGATACCTTCCGAGGTTGGACGAGTTTCGCCGTTTTCAAAAAGAGGGGCGCTCCATTCTCACCGAGATTGAGCTGAAAGAAAAGAAGAGGACCGGAATCGAGTCGCTCAAAATCCGGTACAACCAGGTCTTCGGCTATTACATCGAGGTCGGCGAGACCCATTTGAAGAAAATACCGGCCGATTATATTCGCAAGCAGACGCTCACCCGGGCGGAGCGTTTCACCACCCTTGAACTGAGGGAAGTCGAAGAAAAAATCGTCGGAGCGGTAGAGGCGATACAAACCTTGGAAGAAGAGGCCTTCGAGGAAATCCGCGCCAAGATCTCTCTTCAAACGGGCCGTGTTCAAAACATGGCCCGGACCCTCTCCCTGCTCGACCTGTTCTCCTCCTTGGCGGAAGTCGCCCATCAAAATAACTACTGCCGCCCGGAAATCAACGATCTTCTTTCGATCCGGATCGTGGAAGGAAGGCATCCGGTTCTGGAGCAGATGGGGAGAGAACCCTTCGTCCCGAACGACACCCTGCTCCAAGCGCCGGAGCGGCGGCTTCTGATCTTGACCGGCCCCAATATGGCGGGTAAATCAACCTATATGCGCCAGGTCGCGTTGATCGTTCTGATGGCGCAAATGGGGAGTTTTGTCCCCGCGCGTGAAGCGACCAT
>DATDON010000295.1:0-2264 GCA_035293225.1 Candidatus Manganitrophaceae bacterium | reverse complement strand
TAATGAAATGGCGAATACCCTAAAACCAAAAACGGGGACTGGACAATTATCGATCACCTTGCGGAGAAGCGCCATCGGCCGGCCGGGAAAGCACAAACGGGTCGTCGCCGGACTGGGGCTTCGAAAGTTAAACCAAACGGTGCTCCGGGAAGACACCCCTCAAATTCGCGGCATGATCCATAAAATTTCGCATCTGCTGGAAGTGAAGGAGATTTCGTG
Source organism: Candidatus Manganitrophaceae bacterium (assembly GCA_035293225.1). Classification (GTDB taxonomy): domain Bacteria; phylum Nitrospirota; class Nitrospiria; order SBBL01; family Manganitrophaceae; genus DATDON01. Next base: position 2,045 of record DATDON010000295.1, on the reverse strand, counting down.
AAAATATCGGAATTAGCCCCTCCGCGCGGGGCCAAAAAGAAAGAAAAACGGATCGGGCGGGGGCCCGGTTCGGGGCATGGAAAAACCTCGACAAAAGGCCATAAAGGTCAAGCGGCCCGATCGGGGGGGACCAAGGCGCCCGGTTTTGAAGGGGGACAACAGCCTCTGATCCGCCGCGTTCCAAAAGTGGGCTTTACGAACATCTTCCGGAAAGAATACGCCATCGTCAATCTGAAAACACTCGACCGGTTTGAGGCCGAGAGTGTCGTGAATCCCCAGTCTCTCCGGGACGCGGGGATCATCAAAAAATCCGCCCTTCCCGTGAAGGTGCTGGCGGAGGGGGCCCTCGGCAAGCCTTTGGTCGTCTCCGCCCACAAGTTCAGCCAAGAGGCGATAAAAAAAATTCAGGCGGCCGGCGGGCGCGTGGAGGTCCTCTCTTAGCCGCGGTTATATTATCAGCAAGGAGCAAGGATTGTTAGAGCGTTTTATCACGAGCGTTCAGAATATTTTTAAAATTCCGGAACTGAGGCAGCGAATCGCCTTCACGGCGATGATGCTCGTTGTTTATCGGATGGGGGCGCATATCCCCACGCCTGGGATCAACAATGAGGCGCTGAGCGAATTTCTGCGGGAAAAAGGGGGCGCTTTGATGGGCTTCCTCGACATTTTTTCGGGGGGGGCCCTCTCCCGCCTCACCATCTTCGCGCTCGGAATCATGCCTTATATCTCGGCGTCGATTATTCTTCAACTCTTGACGGTGGTTGTTCCGGCGCTTTCAAAGCTGGCGAAAGAAGGGGAGCGCGGGCGAAAGAAGATCGTCCAATATACCCGCTACGGCACGATCGGGATCGGGTTGGTCCAGTCGTTCGGGATTGCGATCGGATTGGAGGGGATGAACGGCGGCGTGTTCGTTCAAAGGCCTGGATGGGGATTCCGTTTGATGACCATGATCACGATCACGGCCGGGACCGCCTTTCTCATGTGGGTCGGAGAGCAGATCACCGAGCGCGGAATCGGAAACGGAATTTCGTTGATCATCTTTGCGGGAATCATCGCCAGGATGCCGAACGCCGTCATCAACACCTATCAGTTGATCGAGGCGGGTCAGCTCAATGTCTTCTTTATGATCTTTCTTGTGGCCATGATGGTCGCGGTGATTTTCGCGATCGTTTTTCTCGAAAGCGGCCGGAGGAAGATTTCGGTGCAATATGCGAAGCGGGTGGTCGGCCGGAAGGTCTACGGCGGCCAGAGCACGCATATCCCGCTGAAAATCAACACGGCCGGCGTTATTCCCCCTATTTTCGCTTCATCCATTATCGCCTTTCCGGCGACGATCGCCGGCTTTATCACCGTTCCATGGGTGCAGGAGATCGGGAGAAATTTGGCGCCCGGCACCGTGGTGTACACCCTTCTGTACGCGATGCTGATCATCTTTTTCGCTTTTTTTTACACGGCGGTCGTCCTCAATCCGGTGGATATGGCCGATAATATGAAGAAATACGGCGGATTTATACCGGGGATTCGTCCCGGCCAGAAAACGTCCGATTATATTTATACCGTCTTGACCCGCATCACCCTGGCAGGGGCGATCTATCTTGCCTGCGTGGCGATCATCCCCGAAATTATGATCTACCGTTTTAACGTGCCCTTCGCGTTCGGAGGGACCTCTCTTTTGATCGTCATCGGCGTCGGGCTCGATACGGCGCAACAGATTGAAACCCATATGTTGACTCGGAACTATGAAGGTTTTATGAAGAAAGGGAAGTTGAAAGGAAGAGGATTTTAACAGAAGGGAATGATGCGGTTGGTTTTTCTGGGCGCGCCCGGCGTCGGCAAAGGGACACAAGCGGAGAAGCTTTCGAAACAATGCGCGATTCCCCATATCGCGACCGGGGATATCTTGAGGGCGGCCATTTCCGGAAAAACGCCCGTGGGGCTGGAAGCCAAGTCGTATATGGACGCGGGGAGGCTTGTCCCCGATGAGGTCATCATCAAGATCGTGCGCGAACGCCTTCTGGAGGACGATACTAAAAAAGGATATGTTC
>DATDON010000294.1:0-2092 GCA_035293225.1 Candidatus Manganitrophaceae bacterium | reverse complement strand
ATTCACTTTTATTTGGCGACCCCGTCCGAGGTTCAGACCGATGAGATGATTCGGTCGGCGCTCCGATTAAATAAGCGGGTGGCGGTTCCGATTATCGATTCCGCGAACCGCTCCATCGCCCTTTCCGAATGGGCGGCGTTCGACCGAGAGAAGTTGCAGCCCGGCCCGTTCGGAATCCTTCAGCCCCGGCCTGAATTTCGCAAAGAAGTCAAACTCGAAAAGATCGATCTCTGGGTGATTCCGGGAGTGGCCTTCGACCTTTCCGGAAACCGCCTCGGGTTTGGGGGAGGATATTATGACCGCCTTCTCGTCCGGGCGAAAGGGGTCGTGATCGGGCTGGCGTTCGAGGCTCAAATATCTTCCGAGCTTCCGGTGGTTCACACCGACCGGAAGGTGGATATAATTATCACTGAAGCCCGGACCATTTTTTGCGGGGGGAGAAAAAGGGATGGCGGAACGGATTGATGGAAAGCTGATCGCCCAGCAGGTTCGGGCGCGGGTCCAAAAAGAGGTCGAAGCGCTCTCCTCCAAGGTTCGACCGGGGTTGGCGGCGGTCCTCGTGGGGGAGAACCCCGCCTCAAAAATCTACGTTCGCAACAAACGAAAGGGGTGCGAAGAGGTCGGGATCTATTCCGAGGAGCATACCTTGCCGGAGTCAACGACCGAGGCGGAGGTGTTGTCCCTCATCGACCGCCTCAACCGCGATCCGAAAATACACGGCATTTTGGTTCAGCTTCCCCTGCCGAAGCAAATTCAGGAGCGGCGGGTCCTCGACGCGGTCATCCCGGAGAAGGATGTGGACGGCTTTCACTATATCAATGTCGGCCGGCTTGTGGCGAACGAAAAGGGGTTCGTCTCCTGCACCCCTTTGGGGATCATCGAGCTTTTGCTGGCGTCGAAGGTTCAGATCGCCGGCGCCCACGCCGTGGTGGTCGGGCGAAGCAACATCGTCGGAAAGCCGGCGGCGCTGCTCCTCCTCCATCATCACGCCACCGTGACGATCTGCCATTCCAAGACGAAAGACTTGAACGGGATTTGCCGCCAGGCCGATATCCTGATCGCCGCGATCGGGAAGGCCCAAATGATCAAGAAAGAGATGGTCAAAGAAGGGGCGGTCGTGATCGACGTCGGGATCAACCGCCTTCCGGACGGGAAGATCGTCGGCGATGTCGATTTCGACGCGGTCTCCGAGCGGGCGGGGGCGATCACCCCGGTACCGGGAGGGGTGGGGCCGATGACGATCGCCATGTTATTGTCGAACACCCTGCAGTCGGCCAAGTGGGAGATGGAAAGGCAAGGCTGAGGTTCAGGTTAAGGGAGAGATGAAGAGAGAATCAAAGGATCGTTGGCCGCCATGTTTTCCTTAATCTCAACCTTGACCTTGGCCTACTTTTTGTATGAAGACCCTTAAAGAAGCGTGCGAAACGGGTGAGTTCATCCTGACCGCGGAGCTTCTTCCGCCGAAAGGCTCCGATATCTCCCCCTTCCAGGAGCGGGCGAAGAGGCTGCTGGGAAAGGTCCACGCGGTGAACGTCACCGACAATCCCGGCGCGGTCATGCGGGCCGGCGCCTTGGCGATGAGCAAGCTCTTGCTCGATCTGGGCCACGATCCGATTTATCAGATGACCGCCCGAGATCGAAACCGGCTGGCGATCCAGTCGGACCTGTTGGGCGCCCACATCCTCGGCGTCCGGAACGTCCTCTGCCTCAGGGGGGATGACGTGACCGTTGGGGACCAGAAGGAGAGCAGGCCGGTTTTCGATTTGGACTCGGTCCAGATGCTCCGGGTCATCGCGGGGCTTAATCAGGGGAGGGACATGGCCGGAAACCGCCTCAATGGAGCGACCTCTTTTTTCCCGGGCGGCGCCGTCGCGCCGGAGGGGGCGCCGTTGGATTTGGTCCTGGCCAACTTTGGGGAAAAAGCGGCGGCGGGGGCGAAGTTTTTTCAAACGCAGGGGATCTTTCACCCCGAGCTGTTCGAACGATTTATGGAACGGGCGCGAAAATGGGATGTCAAGATCATCGCGGGGGTCATTCTCCTTCGTTCCGCGAAGCGGGCGCGTTATATGGCCGAAAACATTCCCGGTGTCCG
>DATDON010000293.1:0-3152 GCA_035293225.1 Candidatus Manganitrophaceae bacterium | reverse complement strand
GATCCGACCATCACGGTGTCTTCCGGGTTGGGGAGAGAGGCCAGAATATACCGAAAAGCCATCGACTCCGGGCACCCGGCGCAAAGGGAGTGCTCTTCAATCAGCTCCTTGCTTTGTCCGATATCTTTCCACCCCCGCTCTTCTTTTCCGTAAGTCGCCTGCTCCACCAGATCTCGATATTCAGGAGGCATGATATCGTAAAACTCAGGACAGATCTGAATTTTCTCCTTACTCATTCGGATTCTCCTTTTATATCGTTATACCGTTATGCCGCCGCTGACGCCGGACGGTCATCACAATACGGTCATTATGATAATGATAAACTGAAATCAGCTTCCCCGGCCGGCCAGGGTCACCACCCGCTTACCCAAGGTCTTTTGAATCGTCTCGACGATCACTTCCGCCGGCATCGTCATCCCACCCGCCACGTGGGGGCCGTCGATGACCCGATGATTATCGGGAAGGGCCGCCTTTAACTCTTGGGCGAGCCAGCCGATCACGTTGAATTCCGGGACAAAGATATACTTTGCGTTTTTTGTCGCCTCCCGGATCTCTTCATAGGGGAAAGGCCGCAGCGATTTAATCTTCACCAGGCCGACCCGCATCCCTTCGTCTTCCAGCAGCCGAATCGCCTCCCGCCCCTGTGAAACGGCGGTGCCCGACGCCACGATGAGGATCTCCGCGTCGACGTTTTCGGTCTCGATCAGCCCGCCGATGAGCGGAATCGTATGTTTGCGCGAGCGCTCGCAGGCGCCTCGGGTCTCCTCCTGCCACGAGGCGTGGGTCATATAACTGATGTAATTCGACTTCATAATGAAAGGATCCCGCATCATCCGGACCGGCGGAACCTCCATATCCATGCAGGGGACCGGCGACCGATAGGGATCATAGGGGGGAAGACACATATCGGGGGGAGTCAACATCACGGTGTCCTTGGTATGGGTCACGAAGAAACCGTCACAGCAGACTGCGATCGGAAGGTGAACATCGGGCTGCTCCGCCACGATGTATCCTTTTAGAATCCAATCGAAGAAATCCTGGGCCGTCTCGGCGTGCCAGACCAGCATCCCCGTTCCGAGAAGGAAATACATTTCTAAGGTGTCGGGTTGGATGCTGAGGGGAGAATTAATCCCGCGGCAGGTGACGATCATCTGAATGGGAAGCCTCGAGCCGACCCACATCGGAAAGTTTTCAAAGGCCCGCATGGTCCCGGGGCCGGCCGTGGTGGTGAACACCCGGGCCCCGCCGAACGCCGCCCCGGCGCATTGGCCCATCACCGCAAATTCGCTCTCCCCCCGCATGTATTCGGCGACATACCCTTCCGCGTAAAGCTCTCCGATCAGCGCCGCCGCCTCGCTCTGAGGGGTAATCGGATAGGCCACCATCACATCGACGCTGGCCCGGCGGATCGCCTCTTTGATCACCTCGCTGCCGGTGTAAAACGCGGGGGTCCGAGGGGCTTCAAAAAAGAGGTGTTGCGGATCTGTAAAGGTCTGACCTTTCTTGTTCTGCGTTCCGATCAGTTTTCTTTGAGCTTCAGAAAGTTCATTGGCCATTTTTACCCACCTCCATCCGCTAATTTCACGAAAATATTATCGCTATGCCGGCCATTCCCCGCCGTTTCTTCAGAGGGCCTGGCGAAATCGGTTCCCTTGAGCTTGCTCACCCATTCGGCCAGCCGGAGAATCTTTTCCGCCGTCGCGTCTCGGAAACTCAGATTGGCGTCCTCATGGCCCGCCTGAGCGCACATCGCGATGGTGAAACAACTCGTTCCGCCGCGGATAATTTTAAGCGAAAGGTTGGCCTGATGGCAATGCACTCCGACAAAGATACAGACATCTTCCTTATTATGCCAGATGGTCAGGTTGGGATGATTGGGGTTGATTTCGACATCGGCGTTGATCTTGGGATACTTCGGCCGGTAATCGGCCATCGGGATGATCCGAGCGGGGATGACGTCGGCCAGGATCTTGATCGCCTTGGCCTTTCTGGCCGCTTTTTCATTCCAGTTCCAGAGGACAAGCGGCCCCGGGTGGATCGTCGGGTTCTTGGCGCCGATCAGCTTCCGGGCCGCGACCTCCATCGCCTTCTCTTCCGGGACGATCTCCCCTTCAATATGGGCCTCCCCCGGTTCCGGGAGTATAATTCCCATCCTTGCCGCGGAGGGGGTAAAAAACGCCTCCGGCCCAGGCAATACACGGTACTTTTCCATTCACCCAACCCCTTTCCGACTTCAAAAGTAATATTTAACTACGGAATAAAAAACCTCACCCCCTCGCAACCCGATATTGCGTTACAATTCGACATCCTATATGACATCGCATGATATCGCCGATGACAGTGAGTTCCGCCTTGCATTCGAAAGACGCGTTATTTCAGCTCTTTATAGCCTTGAAGGCCCTTGAGAGCCGTGTCGCAAGGGTATCCTTAATAGATATCATAGCGCTTTGTCCCAAGTCAAGGAAATTTTGTCTGGAAATTCGACTAAATCTCCCGCCGCCCTTCCAGCGATCCTCAAGGGGGATCCGGCCGCGCTGATTCAAAGCGCGCTTCGGGAGTATGCCGAAGCGCTGGATGGGGGCCGATTTGTGGTCGAGGCGAAGCAGGGAGAGATTCGGGTAGAAGCACTCGAACGAAAGTAATCAAACAGACGATAAGAGAATATAAGAGGGGCCCTCTGTGGAGTCTTTACCGTGAGGGCCTTTTTCCTTTTTCCCTTGGTGTGTTTGACTCTTTCTCGCTTTTTGGATACCATAGAAATCACGATCACCACCGGAGGAATGCAATGAAAAAAGAAGAGCTCTTGTCCAGGATCACCGTTGATCCCAAGGTATTGGTCGGCAAACCGACGATTCGGGGGCTTCGGATCAGCGTGGAACAGATTATTAAAGCCCTGGCGAATAATGTTCCTGCTAAGGAACTCTTGGAAGAGTACCCCGAACTTGAACCGGAAGACATTCAGGCCGCCCTGCTGTACGCCGCGGAGCTCATCTCCGAAGAGCGCGTCTTCCAGTTGAAGTGACATGAAGAGAGACCTCAAGTTCCTGGTCGATGTCGGGGTGGGCAAGAATGTGGAGGCATGGCTTCGGTCGCAAGGTTTTGATACGATCGCGCTAAGGGATGTCGATCCCCGCATGACCGATCTGGATGCC
>DATDON010000292.1:0-4353 GCA_035293225.1 Candidatus Manganitrophaceae bacterium | reverse complement strand
AGAAACCGAACATCGCCGAGAGGGGGACTTCGGCTTCGATCTGGACGAAGCTTTCGTTGCTCTGCGTTCCGGTGATGATCCCCCTTCGCTGGTTGATTAATCCCATCACTCCCCCCTGGAATTCGGTCGGCGCCTCGCACCCCAACTTCATGATCGGCTCCAGAATAATCGGCCTCCCGGAAGGATAAACCTCCCGGAACGCCGCCATCGCGCAGATCTTAAACGCCATTTCGGAAGAGTCCACCGCGTGAGACGCCCCGTCGTTGATGGCGACCCGGACGCCGACCACCGGAAACCCGATGAGCGAGCCGACCTTGATCTGCTCGCGAAACCCTTTCTCGCAGGCGGGGATGAATTCGCGGGGGATGGCGCCTCCCTTGATGTCGTCGACGAATTCAAAGGTCTCGACGGCGTCGGACGGGAGCGGCTCGATATAGCCGCCGATCTTCGCGAACTGTCCGGAGCCGCCGGTCTGTTTCTTGTGGGTGTAGGTGAACTCGGCTTTCTGCGAGATCGTTTCGCGGTAAGCGACCTGCGGCTGCCCCGCCTGGACTTCGCACCCGTACTCCCGCTTGATCCGCTCGATGTAGATGTCGAGGTGAAGCTCGCCCATCCCGGAGATGATCGTCTGCGCGCTTTCTTCATCCCGGTGAACGCGGAAGGTCGGGTCTTCGCGCGAGAAACGGTTGAGCGCCTTGGAGAAGTTTCCCGCGCCGGCCTTATCCTTGGGCCAGACCGCGAGCGAGATGACGGCGTCCGGGACATGCATCGAGGTCATGGTATATCGGATCGTCCCGTCGGTGAAGGTGTCCCCGGTGGCGCAATCGACCCCGAACATCGCGCAGATATCCCCCGCTTCGGCGGTGTCGATGTCGTGCATCTCATCGGCGTGCATCCGGACGAGCCGGGAGACGCGGATCTTTTTCCCGGTCGTCGAGTTGTGAATGGTGTCCCCTTTGGTCAGCTTCCCCTGATAGATCCGGGTGTAGGTCAATTGGCCGTACCGCCCGTCTTCCAGTTTAAACGCCAGCATGACGAGCGGCTTGTTCGGGACGCTTTCCAGGATGACTTTGGCCTCGTTGTTGTTCTGATCGTGCGCCTCGTTCGTCACCTGCGTCGGGTCGGGGAGGTAATGGCCGACCCCGTCGAGCAGGAGCTGGACCCCTTTGTTTTTGACCGCGGAGCCCATCATGACCGGGATGAATTGGAGGGAGATCGTCGCCTTGCGAATCGCCCGGCGAAGCTCGTCGGTCGAGACCGGCTTCTCATCGAGGAACTTTTCGGCGATGACGTCGTCGAAGTCGCCCATCGCTTCGACAAGGGTGTGGCGGAGCCGCTCCGCCTCCGGTTTGAGGTCGGCCGGAATCTCCTCTTCCCGGACGATTTCGCCGTTATCGCCGTCGAAGTAGTACGCTTTCATGTTGGTGAGATCGATCGTCCCGCGATAGTCGTTTTCAAGACCGATCGGCATCGCGACGGCGTGCGCGTTGTGCCCCAATTTTTCGCGAAGCTGTTTGATGACCCGGAAGGGATCGGCCCCCGACCGGTCCAATTTGTTGATGAAGGCGATTCGGGGAATCTTATACCGGCGCATTTGGCGATCGACCGTAATCGATTGACTCTGGACGCCGGAGACGCCGCAGAGAACCAGGATCGCGGCGTCCAAGACGCGAAGGGCCCGTTCGACCTCGATGGTGAAATCGACGTGGCCGGGGGTGTCGATGATGTTGATGACGTTGTCTTTCCATGTGCAGTAGGTGGCGGCCGATTGGATCGTGATTCCTTTCTCCCGCTCCAACTCCATCGAATCCATTTTGGCGCCGACTCCCGATTTTCCGCGGACCTCTTCGATTTTATGGATCTTCCCGGTGTAATAAAGAATTCGTTCGGTGAGGGTTGTCTTACCGGAATCGATATGCGCTGAAATGCCGATATTTCTGACCTGACTGATGGTTGCCACGACTGCTCCTTTTATAAAACGCCCCGCCGGAAAAGAATCCGGCGGGGCGGGTTGGGTCAAATCAACTTTTTTACACTAATTTGACGTTCACGGCTTGCGGGCCTTTTTGGCCTTGGGTTACTTCGAATTCGACTTCGTTTCCCTCATCAAGAGATTTGTAGCCTTCTCCCACAATAGCTGAGAAGTGGACGAACACATCCGCCCCTCCGTCTTCACGTGTGATGAACCCATAGCCTTTTGAGCCGTTAAACCACTTTACTTTACCTTTAATCATTTGTTCTCCTGTTATTTTATTCAGCGATTCGCTGATGGAACGTCCATTGCCTTGCAAGTTCTGAGAAACAAAAAAAGCCGCAGCGAGTTGTAAAAAGCTGCAGCTTCCGATTGCTTCTGGTCAACTTCTACAATGAACTGGTATCTTTATACCACACTTATTTCCTCAAGTCAAGCAAAATAATCGGTTCGTGTTGTTGCATCCGTCTCCCCGAACGTTTATAATGCGCTCCGCCGATGGGATTGACCATTTTATCTTTATCCTTGCGGGGCGTGGGGGCATGGGAGCGCAAAGGACGTTATTCGTGAAACGTTATTCGTTAAACGTAAGAACCCTTCTTTCCGAATAACGAGTAACGAATAACGTTTAACGGTTACGGTCATCCTGAGCTTGTCGAAGGACTCACAGGCCCCCACATAGAATAAGGCGAGGATCAGGCTTAGCCTGTCAGAGCCGCGGGGCGTGGGGGCAATGGAGGACCCTTCTTTTTCTTCGCCGCACAGGCCCCCACATAGAATAGACAAGGCGATTAAATGACCCCTCAGGAGCCGCACGGCCCAAGCGAGCCGGCCGAAGCGTTCGCGACATTCCGAAAACGCATCATCTCCGAACTGGAGAAGGGGGCGATGACGGCGCGGGACCTCTCCAAATCGCTCCGGGCGTCGGAAAAAGAGATCATCGCCCACCTGGAGCATGTGGAGAAGAGCCTCCAGCCGCCCAAGCGTTTGATCATCGAGCCGCCGATTTGCAATAAATGCGGATTCGCCTTCTCGGAACGGCGCCGGTTTTCCACGCCGAGCCGTTGTCCACGCTGCCGGCATGAGGGGATTCATCCCCCCGCGTTCAAAATAGAAATTTTGTAGCCCTGGGCGGCCTCCCGTGGCCGCCTTTGGCGCCAGTTATTTTGTCGCGGCTCTTTACCGGAGGTCGGAGAGCGCTTCGAGGATGGCCCGCGTCGCGGGGGATTTGTTCAACGTATAAAAATGGACCCCGGGGGCGCCCTGATTCAGCAATTCCCGGCACTGGGCGATCGCATGGCGGACGCCGAGTTCCATCACCGACGTCGGATCGTCCTGAACCGCTTCCAGTTCGGCCATCAGCCCCGCCGGAATGGAGGCGCCGCAGAGATCGGTGAAACGTTTGACCTGGCCGACGTTCGTGATCGGCATGATTCCCGGAAGGATCGGGACCCGAACGCCGGCGTTCCGCGCGCGCGCCACGAATTTGAAGTAGTGGCTGTTGTCGAAGAAAAGCTGGGTGATGACGAAGTCGAGTCCCGCCTCCACCTTCATCTTTAAATGGAGCAGGTCTTTTTCCGGATCGCGGCACTCTACGTGCCCTTCCGGATAACCGGCGCCGCCGAGAGAAAAATCGAATTTCCCCCGGATGTAGGCGACCAGCTCGTCGGCGTGGGAGAATCCGCCGACCGGCGCGTGGAAGGCCGCTTGGCCGTTCGGAGGGTCGCCACGAAGCGCAAGGACATTTTCAATCCCGTATTCCCGAAGCTGGATTAGAATCCGGTCGATTTCCTTCCGATTCGACCCGACGCAGGTCAGGTGGGCCATCGCTTCGACCCCATGTTCTTGCTTGATCCGCCGGACCAGATCGACCGTCCGCTCTCGCGTGCTCCCCCCCGCGCCGTAGGTGACCGATACGAAGGCCGGCTTCAGCGGTTTCAGGTCGCCGATAGCCTGGAAGAGATGATCGACCCCCTCGTCGGTTTTGGGAGGGAAGAATTCAAACGAAAAAATTTTCCGGCCGGAGGCGAATTGTTCTGATATCTTCATCGGATCGATAAAAGATTTCCTGCCTGGAAAGAAAGAATCATGGTTACCACCGGAAAATAAAGAGCGGGAACTCCACCCAGCCGGGCCGGACCGCCTCCGATCTTTCATCGACAAAAGGGTTGGAAAAATAAAGAGGCGTTTCAGTTCCTTTTTCTGAACGGAGATGGGCGATGGATTGAGAGGGCTCCGTTTCCAGCGGCCGCTTCAGCTCCCGGGCATAGCCGACATTCCAGAAGACCAAACCGCTGCCGACCGCGACGGCCCCGCCGACGCCGAAACTGACATAGACCCGCGACGCCGCCTCGGCCGCGCAAGGCCAAAAGGCGAAGGCC
>DATDON010000291.1:0-5201 GCA_035293225.1 Candidatus Manganitrophaceae bacterium | reverse complement strand
ACCCGGCGGGACGTCGCCGGCGTCGGAACCGAGTATGATGGCCCCTCCGGGAACCGGCTTTCGAATCGATACGAGATTCGGTTGGAAGCGGGAGGGGAAAAGCGGGTCCAACAGCTCACGACCCATTACGGCGAAGTGAAGGTCGGGGCCGGGTTGACCCTATTCGGGAAATTCAACGCCGGGACGACGCGGAATAAAACCCTTGACCGTTTGGAAGCCCGCTTTGTGGAAGCGGGGACCGGGGCCGCGTATCGGCCGATTTTCTTCGACCGGATCAACCTCTTGGCGAAGTATACCCGATTGGCCGACCAGAGGCCCGACCCTCTCGGAATGGCGTTGCGCACGGCGTCGGACGTCGCCTCCATCGAATGGCTGATCGATCTGACCCGCCGGATTCAATGGGGGGAGAAATACGCGGTCAAGGTCAAGAAAGAGACCCAAGCGCCCCGGCCCCTTCTTCGGACCCAAACCGCGCTTTGGATTCATCGTCTGAATTATCACCTGACTTCCGCGTGGGATGTCGGCCTGGAGTACCGTATTCTCAAACAGCTCCAGGCGAGAGATCAGTTGGAAGGGTTCTTGATCGAGATCGATCGAGAGGTGGCGGAACATCTCCGGTTCGGGGTGGGGTACAACCTCAGCCGGTTCAGCGACAATGAGTTTTCAGACAACAATTACGACGCCCGGGGATGGTTTATCCGGGCGCAGGGGAAGTTTTAAGGATGAAATACGAGAGATTGAAATGGACGCTGGCCTATTTGAAGCGGCGGCTTAAGAGCGGCGCCCGTTTAGGGTCCGAAGTGGTTTTGGCGATCGCGGCGGTCTTGATCTGTTTCTCCTTCTTTCTGATCGGCCTCCGGAAGATTTTCCCGGCGGGGGACCCCTCCCTCTTCTTGTTCCAGGGGGACCGGGATTACCAACCGGTCTCGTACGGCCGGGAGGGCGGCGGGGTCCAGTTGAGCTTGCCGGAGGGGGATCTTTCGGTTTCGGAGGGAGGAGAGTTCGCCGCGCGGCTCACTTTTATTCAGAACGAGGTGAAGAACAAAAAATCGGAGGGGATCGTCTGGTCCCGCGCGCAACAAGGCCTTGCATTATTCGATCACGACGCGGTTCAAACGCTCACCCGTTCCAGGGCGGTGGTGACATTCGACGCGCAGAACTATCTCGATATGGATGAAAACTCCCTCGTCATCATTAAAAAGCTGGAACAGAGCCGGATTTTAAAAGAGAAAAGATCGTACATGGTCGTCATCGACGGGAGCCTCCGCGGCCGGATTGATGGGAGCGGCCCGGACAATGTGAAGCTGGAGGTGGAGACCCCGACCGCGGTGACGCAGGTCAGCGCCAAAGAGAGCAAAGATCGCCGGGTTGATTTTCAGATCCATGTCAATCCGGATCAATCGTCGACCGTCACCGTTTACAAGGGGGTCGCCAAGATCCTGGCGCAAGGGGTTCTCGTCGAGGTCCAAGAAAATCAAACGACCCGGATCGATTTGAACGCCGCTCCAAAAGCGCCCCAGGCTATTTTAGAACCGGTCTTATTAGATTCTCCCGGTGAGGGGGACCGGTATTTTTATCGCGATTTCCCCCCCGAACTGAAATTCAGATGGTCCAAGCAGGAGCAGGGGGCGCAATACCATTTACAGATCGCTCAAGACGCCTCTTTTAGAGAGCGCGTTTTGGATGAAACGACTTCAGCGACGACTTTTCTTTATGGAAACTTAAGGAGAGGAAAGTATTTTTGGAGGGTTTCGGCGATAGACGCGAACCATGTTGAAGGGCAGTGGAGCGCGACAAGGGAAATAGAGATCGTGCAAAACTGGCTTCCTCCTCTTCTTAAGATTCTTTCTCCTCAAGAGGACCGGGTTCTGAACCAAGAAGTTGTCTCGGTCGCGGGAGAATCGGATCCGCTCGCGAAAGTCTACATTAATGGAAAGAAGGTCAATAAGGATTCGGCGGGGCGGTTTAAAATGGAGATCCCTCTTCAAAAGGGGGCGAATCTGATTGTCGTGGAATCGATCGACCCCGCGGGGAATTCTAGTTTTCAAAGAAGGGTGATCAGCAGGAAGTTTTAGTCTCTTACAAGAAAGATTTTGATCATTTTGGAAAAAATACGTTTAACGAATAACGAATAACGATTAACGTCTTTGGTTCCGGCGATGCCAGGTTAGGGGCATATAAAAAAAATGAAATCTTTTTTTAAAATTTCGATCCGTCTTAAGCTGCTCTTCACCATGCTGCTGGTGGTGACCACGGTCGTCAGTGTGATCACCTTTACGATCGTGACGTTATTCCAAAAGGATAAAACGACCTATATTTTTGATTTAACTTCCGTCATCGCCCTGCACATGGCGGAAGAGGCGAACACCACCCTGCGAAATTATAACGAGCAGTTGAGAGTCTTTTCTCATGCGCTTCTGGCCGAGGAGATCGAAGAGAGGAAAAGAGAGGTGTTTATAAAAAGACTCTTCGAAAATTTTGAGGATTTTGTTTCGGTGACCCTCTACGATAAAGAGGGAAGCGAACGGGTCACGGTGTATGATACGGCCATGCTGGAAGAAGCGGGCCTCAAAGGGGAAGATTTGGCCCGTTTTCGCAAGGAGCGTCCGATTCCGATCGAGCGATTGAAGGAGGGAGAGGTTTATCTTCGAAACTCCACCGTTTCCTCGAAGCTTCCCTCTTTCACCCTGGCCCTTTTTTATCAGGAAGACCCGGACTCCGATCATTATATAGTCGCCGCGGAGATTCATTTGAGAAGGTTATTGGGATTGGGGGGGAAATCGAATGTCTTCGACACGTTTTTGGTCGATTCCCAAGGGACCCTTCTCTCCCATCCCAGGGTCGAACAGGTCCTCCGCCGGGAAAGCATGGCCTCTACGCCGGTGGTCAGAGCCTTTATGGATGGAAAAGCGCTGGCGGGAACCCTGGAGTACCTTTCCGGGGGAAAGGATTACCTCGGGGCCTACGCCCGAATCGATTTTGCAGGGCTGGGGGCGATCGTTCAAATTCCGAAAGCGGTCGCTTATATGACCGCGAAGGAGCTGATCAATACCTTGATGGGGGTCGCCCTTGCCGTCCTCTCCCTCTCGGCCCTCGTCAGCCTCTTCTGGTCCAGAGGGATGACCCGGCCGATTCGAAAACTTTCGGAAGCGACTCGCGTGGTCGGGACGGGAGATTTCAATATCCAGGTGGAGGTGAAAAGCCAAGACGAAATCGGCCAGTTGGCGAGCTCCTTTAACCAGATGGCTTCCGAGCTGAGGACGCGGGAAGAGGCGCTTAAATCGGCTCAGGCGGCGTTGGTTCAGTCTGAAAAAATGGCGGCGTTCGGGCAACTCGGCGCCGGAATCGCTCATGAGGTGAAGAATCCGCTCGCCGGCATCTTAGGGTACGCGCAGTTGGCGCTCAGAAAGGTGGATAAAGAAAGCCCGCTCTTCAAGCAGCTCGAAATTATCGAAAAAGAGACGAAGCGGTGCAAAGGAATCATTGAAAATTTGATGAAGTTTGCGCGCCAAGAAAAGACGGAGTTCGCTCCGACCGATATCAATCAGGTCGTCGAAGACGCTGTAGCGATCGTTGATCATCAGCTGACCATCAACCGGGTGAAGATCGAAAAGATCTTGTTTCCCGATCTCCCCAAGATCAAGGGGAATGGGAACCAATTACAACAAGTTTTGATGAACCTGATGATCAACGCCCAGCAGGCGATGCCCGAAGGAGGGCAGGTAAAAGTTTCCACCGCGCGGGTGAATGGACAAGCGGAGCTTCGCGTGGCGGACAACGGCCCCGGAATTCCGGAGGAGATTCGTCAAAAAATTTTCGAACCTTTTTTTACGACCAAGCCGGTCGGAAAGGGAACCGGGCTCGGCCTTTCGGTCTCTTATGGGATCGTGAAAGATCATGGAGGGCAAATAGGGGTGGAGAGTGAAGTCGGAAAAGGGACCACATTCATTCTGACCCTCCCTTTGCCAAACGATGAATCCAAAGAAGAGAAGGAGAAATAGATGACCGTCCAAGCGAATGTCTTAGTCGTCGACGATGAGGAGTCGATTCGGGGTATCCTGAAAGAGTCATTGAGCTTCATGGGGTGTGAGGTAACGCTCGCCGCCAACGTGGAAGAGGCGCTGGAGCAGCTTCAAAGCCGTCCGTTCAACCTGGTGATGACCGATATCCGGATGCCGGGGCTCAGCGGCATTGAGCTTCTTCAACAGATTAAAAAGATGAAGCTCGGCGCCGAAGTGATCATCATGACCAGCCACGCCTCGCTCGAATCCTCCCTGAAAGCGATACGACTCGGCGCGTATGATTATCTCCTCAAGCCTTTTGATGAATTGGAATATGTCGAAATGGTCGTCGCGCGCGCCCTCGACAAACAACAGCTCACCCGGGAAAACCAACTCCTTGTGTTGGATCTTAAACAAAAGAATGAAGAGCTGGTCAAAGCGACGCAGCGCGCGGCCCGAATCCTGGCGGAGAGCGGCGGCTTTAACCGGATCGGCCGGGAGATCCTCCTGTCGAAAAATCGGGAAGACCTGGCGAACCGACTGGTCGAGGGGTTGTATAAATTTTCCAAGGGACAACCCTGTCTCGTCTGGTTTTACGTTCCGGAAGAGGGGGATCTGGTCGTTCAAAAAATGATGGGGATCAAGCAGGTCGAAATCCCTCCGATCCGGCTGACGGACGAGCTGATCCGATCCCCCGAACAGAGGGCCGCTTGGCTCTTGCAAAAAGAGTATCAACCCCAATTGTTCCGTTCTCTCGATGTCATCAAGGCCATTTCCGTGATCGACACGCCGATGGTGTTTCAAGGAGAGGGTTACGGCCTGTTCGTCCTCGTGAACAGACGGGTTGAAGATTTGGCGGCGCATGAAGGGGACTTCCTGGAGAACCTCGGTCTTGTGGCGGCCGCCACGTTGAAAGCGATGGATCGATCTCCTTCCGAGGCGCCCTCTCAAACGGAAGCGTCTTCGAAAGGCGTTGTGGAGCCTAATCGGGTCAGCCCGTTGTGCCCTTTCGACTACTTTGCGGAAACCCTCGGGATCGAAGTGGCCCGCTCCAGGCGGTATCGCCATAAATTCACAGTGATTTTGGCGCAGATCCATCTCCAGGCCACCGACGTGGAAGAAAGCGGCTTGAGCATTGCGCTTCAGGAACTGGGATATCGATTTTATAAAAGGATCCGCATCACCGATATCGGCGCGAGG
>DATDON010000290.1:0-5351 GCA_035293225.1 Candidatus Manganitrophaceae bacterium | reverse complement strand
GGCTGACCTCTGTCTGACCGGCGTTTTCCTTAAAGGGTCCCCGTTCAGACCCGATGACTCTTTCATCTTTTTAATACTGATTCGGGTTCGCCCCCACGGCGAGTATGCTGCACGTTTCTATCATCCGAAGTCCGAGCGCTTTTCCTCTCTCGACCAAGGCGGGGCTCTCCGATCCGGGATTCAGATAGACCGATTCAACCCCCTTCTTTTTCCCCACCTCCTCGATCACCTTCAACCCGACGGTAGGGGGGAGATAAAAGCTGACCAGCGAAACCGGCTCCGGAATTTCTAAGACCGACCGGTAAACCTCAAGCCCTTCAATCTCTTTTTCCGTCGGATGGACCGGGTAGACCTGGTATCCTTTATCCAAATAAGCGCGAACCGCCTTGTTTCCGAATTTGTTCCGATCTTTCGACGCCCCGACAATAATAATTTTTTTCTGATCCATTTCCCCCACGCTCTAAAGTCCCAAGAACAGAGATAGAAAGCTGTCATTGCGAACGAAGTGAAGCAATCTCGCACTCTTGCACTGAGATTGCCACGCGCGCTTCGGGCGCTCGCAATGACAGGTAATTCAAGCCGTTACATTTTCTATCTCTGTTCTTGGGTAAAGTCTTTTCCCTTGACAATTCTCCGATTGTGCGATAAGGGTTGATGTGTCTTAGATTTAATAATCTAGGTATATCAAATCATGAGAGAGACCCAAAGACCTCTTTCTTATCGTCACAACTGGCTCCTTTTATTGATTCCTCTTCTGACCACCGCGGTTTATTGGAACACGTGGGAGGCGAGTTTTCATCTCGACGACGACGTGAATATCGTCGAGAACCGGGCCGTCCACGTTCAGTCCTTAAACCCTTCCGATCTGATCAAGGCCGGTTTCAATAGCCCCCTTCCGAATCGTTTTGTGACGTATATCTCGCTGGCGGTCAATTATTATATCGGCGGTCTTCGGCCGCCGGGGTATCATCTGGTGAACCTCCTCATCCATTTGGGAGCCGCGGCGCTGCTCTACCTCTTTTTGTATTGGACCCTCACCCTCCCGACGTTACATAAAACGGTTGACTCCCCCCGGCGCGTCGCGGCGATCGCGGCGCTCCTTTGGGCGACCCATCCGATCCAAACGCAAGCGGTCACCTATATTATACAACGGATGACCTCCCTTTCCTCTTTTTTTTATCTCCTCTCGTTTGTTCTCTATATTCGAGGCCGAAAAGCGGCGGGGATCGCCTCTTCGGGAGGGGGGGCGGCGTGGTGGTATGCGGGGGCGGCCGCCGCCGCGCTCTTCAGCTTCGGCGCCAAGGAAATCGCAGTGACCCTCCCGATCATGATTATCCTGTATGATCTCCTATTTTTCTGCGCGGGGGAGACAAAAAAGATTCGGAAAGCGGCGCCCGCGTACCTTCTCCTTTTGGCGTTGGCGGGAGGGTTGGCTTGGATCTATTTAGGGGGGCTCAAGGCGCCGCTGGAGGCCTTTCAGGAGGGGATGTCCAAACAGTACGGGATCGACCCCTACCCGACAAACATTCGTCTCCTGACGGAGTCGCGGGTCCTCGTCTATTATCTCTCCTTGCTCATTTTCCCACACCCGGCCCGATTGAATATCGATCATGATTTTCCCCCCTCCCCTTCTCTCTGGGACCCTCCCACGACCCTCCTTTCCATCGCGACGCTTGGGGCCGGCTTCCTCATCGCCCTTATTCAAATGAGGAAACGGCCGGTTTTTTCGTTTTTTATCTTCTGGTATTTAGGGAATCTGATCGTTGAGTCGAGTTTTATCCGGCTTGACCTGGTCTTTGAGCACAGACTTTATCTCCCTTCGATCTCCTTTTTTCTGGCGGTCGGCGCCGGTTTGAACGCTCTCAAGTTTCATCGGCTTGGAAAATGGGCGCCGGCCCTGCCCGCCGCTTGTCTCGCCGCGATTCTTTTTTTTCAGTCGATCTGGACCCTTGAGCGGAACCGGGTCTGGAGAGACGAAGTGACCCTTTGGGAAGACACCGTCAAAAAAACCCCTCGAAAAGCGCGGCCGTACAAGGCGCTGGGAACCGCCTACGCCGAACAAGGGAGATTCGACGAGGCGATTGAAGCCTTTTATCAGGCGTTGAAGATCAATGGAAATTACGCCAAGGTCTATACCAATTTAGGAGTGGTCTATTACAAGAAAGGAGAAACGGCCCGCGCCGTTGAAGCCTTTCAGAAGTCGATCGCCCTCAATCGGAAAGACGCGCTGGCCTATTATAACCTCGCCAATATTTTCACCGACCAGGATCGTTGGGACGACGCCGTTGTTTTCTACCGGAAGGCGGCCGAAATTCTTCAGAATGAGCCGATGATCCGGCATAATTTGGGGTACGCGTTAAGCCGGAAAGGAATGACGGATGAGGCGATCCGAGAGTATTTGACGGCGATCCGGGAGGAGAACCCCCTCGCAGGAACGCATAAAAACCTGGCCGCGCTCTATCTTCACGAGGGAAATCTTCCCGAAGCGATCGATCATTATCGGGAGGCCGGGCGGCTGGCGCCGGACGACGAAACGATCCATTTGATGTTGGGCCGTCTTTATAAAAAAGAAAAACTATTTGATCTGGCGCTTCGGGAATTTCGGGAAGCGGCCGCGCTCAAGCCGGGTCCGGCCGTCTTCTTCAACATGGGGACCGTTCTGGACCAACAAAAAAATTGGGAAGAGGCGATTCAAGCGTATCGAAAGGCGATTGAACTCGATTCAAAGTGGATTGAAGCGTACATTAATCTCGGGGTGATTTATCAAAAGCAGAATAAACATGAATCGGCGATGCAAGCCTTCCTGGAGGCGATGCGGCTGCAGCCGAAATTACCGGAGGCGCACAACAACCTTGGATATCTCTATCAACAAAGGGGATTGACCGATTTGGCCCGCCTGGAATATCTCCTTGCCTTGAAGTTCCGCCCTGAGTGGGATATTCCGAGAATCAATCTCAACGCCCTTCCCCCCGAACCCCAAAAAGTGATCGGGGCTTTAACGCAATAACCCGGCCCCGACGGAGAGATTTCACAGGCAATCCTTTTGCAACATTTGTGAAATCGTCTTTCAACGTTTCGTGTAAACAGCCGCCCGATTCCATCCGAAAGAGCCTCATAAATCGCCCCTTTGGGGATGGCCCTGGTTTTGCATCCTTATCTCTTGTCGATATTCCAAGCAGAGTAGACCGGATGCGAAACGCGAAAGGAAGCAAGAAGGTTTGGCTCTTCCTCCTCCCGCTGGCAAGCTCCTTGATCGACCCCTCTTTCATCATTCTATTTTCCTCGGAAACAATCGTACATCCTACGTTCTCGGAACCTCTTTCTATTTTATCTCCCCCCCTTCCGCGACGCCCATCCGGCGCCGCGTCTTCGATTTCATCAGAGGCCCTTTCTCCAAGCCCTCTCAATCTGGATCCGCGGGAAGAAAAAATCTTAAAAATTTTATCCAGCTTCAGAACGGGGCTGAGACCCAACCAAAAAACGCAATTGGCGGTATTTATCAACCTGGAGAGCCGGCGTTACGGGTTTGACCCGGAGTTGATCGCGGCGATTATTTCAACGGAGAGCTCTTTTTACAATTGGTCGACCTCATCGATGGGGGCGATCGGTCTGATGCAGATTATTCCGACCACGGGGAAAGAGATGGCGGAGGTCCATAACATTCCCTGGAAAGGAGAGGAGCGCCTGCTTGACCCTTTTTTGAATATTAAATTGGGGGTTCATTATCTTGCGACGCTTTATCGGAAATTCGGCGATATGGAATTGGCGCTGACGGCGTATAACTACGGTCCCGGGGCGGTGATGCGGTTGATCGAAACCGGTAAAAAGATTCCTACGAACTACTCGAATAAGGTTTTACGTTATTATCAGAGTTTTATGGATTTCGATTTGCAACGGGGAGAAGGTCCTTCCGCCCCGAAAGAAACCGGGAAGGGGAGTCGATCTTAAGAGGCGATTCTAAAAACCGGCCTATATTTTTTTATAGAATTTTCCCGGCATATCGATAATCATCATTCCTTCTTGAGCCGGGGTGCGGCAGGCCCGCTCGGTGATCTCCCCGCCGTCCGACGTCAACTTGAACGTCACGGGGCAATTTTTACACTCCCCGTTCCAACAAAATTGATTGGAAAAGCGGATCAGCCCCAAATCTTGGAAAATCCAGATCAGGTTGTCTTCAGGGACATAATGGACCTTCTCCAAGATGGTAATCTTCAGGGTTCCGGGTCCGCTTTGTGAAAGGAAGGAGTCTCCCATAAAAAAAGTGTAGCATAAAGGGATGAAATGTAAAGGATTACCTTCTTTTTTGAACGCCGACTTTTTTACAGTAAGAAGCGATTTGACAACTGTTGCAAAATGGGGAGATCGGTTTGCAGATGAACTGCCCGTAAGGAACCAGGATGTCGTTGTAGGTGATCCAATACCGTTTGGGAAGTTTCTTCCTCAAGGCGGTCTCGCTCTCTTCGGGGGTTTTGGTTTGAATATAACCGATCCGGTTTGAAATGCGATGAACGTGGGTGTCGACGCAAATCCCCGGCCGCCCGTAGGCGACGGTCACGACGAGATTGGCGGTTTTTCTCCCGACGCCGGGGAGGGTTAAAAGCGCTTCGAGCGAATCGGGAACCTTTCCCCGGTATCTTTCAAGCAACTCCCCGCAAATCCTTAAAATATTTTTAGCCTTGATCCGATAAAATGAAACCGGATAAATCGCCTTTTCGATCTTGTTAAGGCTCAGTTTTGACATCGGTTGAGGGGCGTCGGCCAGTTTAAAGAGGCGGGCGGAGGCCGCCGCGGTGGTTTCATCCCGCGTCCGCAGGCTGAGGAGACAGGAGACGAGCGTCCGGAAGGGATCCTGGGTCTCTTGCGCGATGAGGCCGACGGCGGGAGGCCTCAACCGTTTTACCGCTTCTTTTAAAATAGCCATGATCGGATGGATTGCGTCGGCATTCATCATGAAGATTAAAATAACACAAGGCGCCGCCTCATGCAAATAGATCTCACGGCCTTCGTGAGGCGAGGCGGTTATCATACTTCCACGGTATCTATTGAGGCGCCGTCTAGCGGACAGGAATCCCGGAACCCGCCATTTTTCTTGACTTTTTCGTAGAATTTGCTATCTTAGCGTTAATACCAAAGTAAAGGAGAAAGATATGACGACAACGCCGGGCAAAGCGCTCTTCTACGGTTTATTAATGATCCTGCCGCTGATCGGATGGCCCTCCTTTTCCAGAGCGGATGGTCTGCCGAAGGAAGAGACGCCGGCTGAGTTCGCCGAAGAGGCGCCCCCGGAAGAAAATCCCCCGGACACCTTCAGCGATGAATCGGCCCCTCCCCCCGATGGGGCGGAAGAGCCC
>DATDON010000289.1:0-2102 GCA_035293225.1 Candidatus Manganitrophaceae bacterium | reverse complement strand
AGCCTCCATCCCCCATTCCCAATTGAAGATCGACGATATCGATCATCCTTGATCTTTTCCCAGGTAATTCTTTACAATAAACCATCTTTATTTCTTAAAGCTCGGTTAAGACAACACAAACGATCGATTCCGGAACTTTCGTCCCAGTGACAGCGCATTTTATCTTATCTCTGGTGTTGCTCCTTCTCCTCAGCGTCCACTCCGAGGCCCTCTCCCCGCCGGAGCGGCGGAGGCCTCAGTTTCAGACGGAGCCCGGTTACTATATCATCCCCACCCCCTACCGCCTTCCCGGCATCGGCCAAGGCTTCGCCCTGATCGGCGCCGCCACGAATGTCTCGGAGTCCTACGCGGATTTCTATGGATTCGCGCTGACCGGGGGCCTTTCGGGTTTTGGCGCCGCCGTCGCCGACATCCATCTGATCCCTGAAAAATTAATCCTGGACCTGAACGGCGAGATGCTGAGCCGGGCGAGCGTCACGAGCTACAGCCAACGGGGGATGCGGTCGGATAAAGACGACTTCACCCGCCTCGATCTGGGCGATATCGATTTTTTCGGCGCGCGGTTGACCTCCACCTTTTTCGACAGGAGATTTGAAATCTACGGCGGCGGCTACGGCTCCGGTCAACGGCTCGAAAAGATCAAAGACAACAACGGCGCCGTCATCCTGGAGGCCGACAATCCCGAGACGGCAAGATCGCAGGTCTTCGTGATCGGAACGCGCGTCGACCTGACCGACGACTATGCCGATCCGCGAAAGGGATTTCGGCTGGAAGCCGGCCCCTGGTGGTCTCCTCCCAGGAGTTCCGGCGCTCCCGATTATTATCGGATGGACTACAACGCGACCGCCTATACTCCGATCGGGAGACGGAGCGCCTGGGCGTTCAACTACTTTCGCTCGGACGCGCACGTCGTCCGAAAAGGGGAAACGGACCCGGCGGTTCTGGAACAGGAGCAAGGGCTCGATTGCGGCGCCATCGCCGATCCCAACCAACAGAGGTTATGCCTTCAAGTCATCGACAACATGATTGCGGCGAACAGATTGGGAACCGCAAGCGGGCTCGGAGGGAGAAACCGCCTTCGCTCCTACCCTGAAGACCGGTATTCGGGGGCGCATACCGTTTTTTATGGAACGGAGTTTCGTTGGAATCTGACCGAGGAGTTCACCCCCTTTAATATCTTTATCATGAAAGACGTCCGCACGGCGTTGCAGGCGGCCTTTTTTTATGAAATCGGAAGCGTCGCGGAGAGTCTGAGCGCCCTCGGCGAGACCCTGCGATCGTCCTACGGCGCAGGATTCAGGATGGTCACCGCGTCGGGGATCGTCTTCCGGGCCGATGTCGCGACCGGGCATGAAGGAGTCGAGACGACGATCATCATCGGCTACCCGTGGGAATCTTTTTAGAGGCGCGGGGGGGCTGCGGTTCTCCGGCCTAACGCGCGGCGGATCCACCCAAAAACTCTATCGCGCGATAGCAAGGCGCGGAACCCTTAAACTTCCTCTTTGTTTCAAACCCAACAATTCTGTTCTCTCCCTCCAAACGTTTTTTAAATTTTCAGATGCCTGCCTTAGAATAACAACATCTGAATAAATAAAGTGATTTTGGTTTTTTTGCATCTGAAGAAAAAAGTGGCGCCCCTTTTGCTCTACTTCCGATACGAACACGTTGTTGTGTTCAGATTTAGCAAAGGCGCCTCTCCACGAAGATGTGGGGTCTTCGGAGGAGGCGCCTTTTTATTTGTAACCCAGGAGGGAGGATTGATGAGACCTCACTACACGAGCGTCGGGGAGATCAAGAAAACGAACACCCTCTCGGCCACGGAAGAGACTTCGGCTTACGAGATTGCCTTAGAGCTTTTGGAAACAAGCTTTCAGGGAATGCCGATTGTCAATTCGCAAAATCAGGTTGTGGGGAAGGTCAGCGAGATCCAGTTGCTGAAGGCCCTATCGGAGGGGAAAGACCTGGAAAAAACGGAGGCGGGGGAGATCATGGAGCTCTGTCCGCCCTGCATTCGGGAGACGACGCCGCTGGAAGAGGCG
Source organism: Candidatus Manganitrophaceae bacterium (assembly GCA_035293225.1). GTDB lineage: Bacteria > Nitrospirota > Nitrospiria > SBBL01 > Manganitrophaceae > DATDON01. The sequence continues at coordinate 63 of DATDON010000289.1, read as the reverse complement.
GTCTCCTTGATGGTTCAGGAGCATTTGCTTCGGATTCCGGTGGTGGATGATCATCATCGTCGG
>DATDON010000288.1:0-2892 GCA_035293225.1 Candidatus Manganitrophaceae bacterium | reverse complement strand
CGCCGGCAAGACGGGAACGACGAATGAATTCACCGACGCCTGGTTCGTCGGCTTCGCCCCAAACCTGGTCGCCGGCGTCTGGGTCGGGTTCGACGACAATCGCTCGCTCGGAGACCGGGAGGCCGGCTCCACCACCGCGCTGCCGATCTGGGTCTCTTTTATGGAAGAGACCCTCTCGCGCTTTCCGGTCGCCCCGTTCGCTATCCCTGAGAATATCGTTTATGTTAAAATAGATCCGGAAACGGGGTTGCTGGCGCCTCCCGACGCGGAAAAAACGCTGGTCGAGGTCTTCGTCAAAGGGACCGAGCCGAAAGAGTATAAGACGGAGGCGGCCCGTCCCACCCAGTTTTTCAGGCTCGACGAGGAGGAAAACGCCTTTTAGGGGCCTCTCGCTTCGGGTCGAAGAGAGGCGCGGCGGGCTGGTTTTCAGGATCATTTTATAAAAGCAAGAGCGGGGCGGAAAAGGGCTCCCCTCATTTTGAAGGAGTGGAATATGGCGGCGCGTATGGCGATTAACGGATTTGGACGGATCGGGAGAAATCTCTTCCGGGCCGCGTTCGGGAACCCGAATCTGGAAATTGCGGCGATCAACGATCTTACCGACGCGAAAACGCTGGCGCATCTCCTGAAATACGACTCCGTGCACGGTTTTTACCCGCATGAGGTCGAATCGAAGGAAGACGCGCTTTGGGTCGATGGAAAGACGGTTCGAATCACGAAAGAGAAAGACCCCGCCCTCCTCCCTTGGAAGGAGATGGCGATCGACATCGTGGTGGAATCGACCGGCCGTTTCACCGATCGGGCGTCGGCGCAGAAACATCTTACCGCCGGGGCCCGAAAAGTGATCATCTCCGCCCCGGCGAAGGAGCCCGACATCACGATCGTCCTCGGAGTCAACGAAGGGCAATATGATCCGAAGCGGCATCATCTCCTCTCGAACGCGTCGTGCACCACCAACTGTCTTGCCCCGGTTTGCAAGGTTCTTTTGCAGAATTTCGGGATCAAACGGGGCCTGATGACCACCGTGCATTCGTACACCAACGATCAGCAACTGCTCGACCTTCCGCATAAAGATCTAAGAAGGGCCCGCGCGGCAGCGCTCTCCATGATTCCGACCACCACCGGCGCGGCAAAGGCCATCTCGGAGGTCCTCCCGGAGCTGGCCGGGAAACTCGACGGGATGGCGTTCCGCGTCCCGACCCCGAACGTCTCGGTGATCGATCTCGTGGCGGAGCTCGAATCGGACGTGACGGAGCGGGCGATCCAGGAGGCGATGGCCGAAGCGGCGCGGAAAGACCTGGCGGGGATACTGCAGTATACCGAAGCGCCGCTGGTCTCGATCGATTTAAACGGCAATCCGCACTCGTCGATCGTCGATGGGACCCTCACGAAGGTCATCGAACGCCGTATGGCGAAGGTCATCGCCTGGTACGACAACGAGTGGGGCTACTCCTGCCGCGTCCGGGATCTGGCCCTCTATATCGCCGATCGTAAATAGGGTTCGGAGCGGCGCGCTGCGCCCCGACGGCCTCCACATACACGAAATAGAGCCATGACGAAAGGGTTCATTTCCATGCACATGAACAAGTTGACGATCGAAGATGTTCCGATCAAAGGGAAGCGCGTTTTTATCCGGACCGACTTTAACGTTCCGCTAGATTATGACCTGAATATTACCGACGACACCCGCATCCGATCGACCCTTCCAACGATCAACTATGCGATCGATGAAGGGGCGATCGTGATCCTCGCATCTCATCTGGACCGGCCGGAGGGGGTCGATCCGAGGTTCTCCCTCGCCCCGGTCGCAAAGCGGCTCCAGCGGCTGTTGGGAAAAGAGGTCGTCTTCGCTCCCGACTGCGTCGGCCCCCAGGTTCAAAAGATGGCGGCCCGGTTGAAACCGGGAGACGTCATGCTCTTGGAAAATCTCCGTTTTCATCCGGGAGAGCGGAAGAACGACGAATCCTTCGCCAAGGCCCTCGCCGATCTCGGGATCGATGTCTTCATCAACGACGCCTTCGGGACGGTCCATCGGAGTCACGCGTCGGTCACCGGCATCACAAAATTCGTCAAGACGAAGGCCTGCGGCTTTCTGATGAAAAAGGAGATCTCCTATCTGGAAGGGGCGGTGGCCAATCCGGCCCGTCCCTTCGTCGCGATCTTGGGCGGCGCCAAGGTCTCCGGCAAGATCGGCGTGATAGAAAATCTCGGCAAGAAGGTCGACAAAGTGATCATCGGCGGGGGGATGGCCTTCACCTTTTTAAAGGCGCTGGGGATCGACGTCGGGAATTCGCTCGTGGAAGATTCGATGCTCTCTTTCGCGAAGGAGATAAAGGAGCACGCGGTGGAGCGCGGCATCAAATTTTACCTGCCGGTCGATTGCGTCGTGGCGACCCGCGTCGATCCGAGCGCCGAGACCAAGCTGGTTCCCGTCCAGGAAATTCCGAAGGGTTGGACCGGACTCGACATCGGTCCCGCTTCCGTTCATCTCTTCACCGAGGCGCTGGCCAACGCGAAGACGATTCTTTGGAACGGCCCGATGGGGGTGTTTGAGATGGACGCCTATGCCCGCGGCACCTCCGCGGTGGCGCACGCGGTCGCCAATTCGTACGCGCTGACCATCGTGGGGGGAGGAGAAACGGCGATGGCGGTCCATAAGGCGGGGGAATCGGAGAATATCTCCTTTATTTCCACAGGCGGCGGGGCGGCCCTCCAACTTCTGGAGGGAAAAGAGATGCCGGGCCTGTCGGCGCTTCCGAATAAAGAATCATGAAGGGGGAAGGTCCACAGAAGGGGACGGGGGCCGGAATAAGGACCATGTAGGGGCGATTCGCGAATCGCCCCTTCTCCTCCCACATATAAATAGACATCCCCACATAGAATAAACAAATG
>DATDON010000287.1:0-3370 GCA_035293225.1 Candidatus Manganitrophaceae bacterium | reverse complement strand
CACCAGCCCCTTCGGCATATCGACCGGAATATTCGGGTACTTCTTGTCCTTTCCCGCGCGCCCCTCCATGATCACCTTTTTGACTTCCGCCGGTTTCCCCTTTGTGATGAACGGATTTCCCTTCTGGGCCGGGCCGGTCGGGGTTCCCTCTCCTTTCGGCCCATGGCACGGGACGCACTTTTCGGCGTAGAGTTTCGATGCGTCGATCGCCGACGCGGTTCCCGCCGTTCCAAGATAAATCGCGATTGTCAGAATCGGCGCCATCTTCTTCATTCAATTCCTCCTTTTATTCCGATCCGCTGTAGTCGCGCCATTGAGTGGCGTCCGGATCCCCCCCCTTCATCCACCGCGCAAAATCGGGGAGCCAATAGATCCCCATATAAATCAACCCCCAGAAAATGAAGATCCCCCACATCCATTTGATCCAGGCGGGGACCGGATTCTCTTCCTGTTCAATCTCTACCCGCTCTTCCATTCGCGCAGGCTCCTTGTCGGCTTCTCCCGGGTGAACGCTTCATCTCGCTCCAGTTTTTCTTCTATCTCAAGGAGCTGATACTTCGCCTTTTCCATTTCTTTGAAATCTCCTCTGAGAAAACTCCAGATGAAGAGGCAGAAAAAACCGAGGGCCGCGAGAAGATAAGACCCCACCTGGATCACCGCAAATCCCGCGACCTCTCCGTTGGGAACGGTTTGGACGATCTCGATCACCTTGTTCATGAAGGTCAGCGCTGAAGAGGCGACGCCTAAAACCACCCAGATTCCCAAAATCAAGACGGCCCATTCTTTCTTTCCCCTTTTCATCTTTTTATCTCCTTTGCCAGCTTCCGAGCCACTGGACATAGGTCGCCATCGCCAAACCTTTCTTATTGGGTCTGCCGTTTTCGGCAAAAAACCAGCGGTACGAAGGCATCACGGAGCCGGGCTGGACCGACGGAGGGTCGTAAAAATGGGCCACGTGCCAGTCGTTGCTGTGGACCCCCGCCTCCCGGATCAGGTCGGGGCCGACCCTCCGGGTGCCGAAGAGATGCGGCATCTGAAGTTCGTTTTGATATTCCGAAGCGACCGACACCGGTCCATACCGCAACGGCTCGTTGGCGACCGGTCGGACATATTGAGAGTGGCAGTGCCAGCATGCCTCCGCGATGTAGATGTCGCGCCCCAGCCGGAGGGCCTCGGCGTAAGAGGCGGGGGTCGGCTCGCCGAAGGCCTTTGCGAACTCTTGGGGATAATCCTCCGCCAGCTTGTAAAACTCGCCGTTGGAGTCCTCTTGAACCAACTCCGCGACCCGCTTCATCGGAATCTTCCTCAAGAAGACGACAGGTCCGAGAATTTGAAAAATAAAGCCGAGAACGAAAAATCCGATTCCGGCGACCAGAAAGATGTAGATAAACCGCTCTTTCATGTTCCCCTCCGAGGCGTCGTGAGAAGACCCCCCCTACGCCGTGACCCTCTCCGTAAAATAGGCCGGTTTTCCCAGGGCGGTCCTCCAGAGGTTATAGAGGAAGACCAGAATCCCCGCGGTGATCATGAGTCCCGTCAAGGTTCTGACCCACCAGAACGGCATGGAAAACCGGACCGAATCGATAAACGGATTCAGCCCCCACCAGGTGAACCCTTGGACGACGCCGGCGATCGTCAGATCGACGAACATGAGCGCCAAGCCGAGCGCGCAGAGCCAGTATGCCCAGCCATGCAGCCGTTGCGAGCTCCATTCCCGGCCGGTCAGCTTCGGCCAGAGTTCCGTGATGATTCCGATGATCCAAAAGCTGAAGACGCCGAACATCACCAGGTGGGCGTGCCCGACCACCCAGTCGGTAAAGTGGATCAGTTTTTGGACGGTCAAGGTTCCTTGGATCGCGCACTGGAAGCAGGTGATCCAGTAGAAGACCATTCCGGTATAAAACCAGCGGATCGGGTAGTTCGTCCGAAGATAATCTCCGCGTCCCCTCAGGGTCAGAAAAAAGTTCGCCAGGACGCTGGTCACCACCACCTCGATGCCGATCGTCGCCACCACGGCGCTGTACTGCACGTGCATCGGGATCGGGGACCACATGAAGTGGTGGAGCCCCTGCATCGGATAAAAGAAGGCGAGGCCCCAGAATCCCATCAGGCTGAGGGTATGGCTCCAGATCGGCTTTCGAATGATCGTCGGGATGAAATAGTACATGAGGCCCCACCCGAGAGGGGTGACCAGGAGGCCGACCAGGTCGTGGATGAAGTTTCCCGAGATAGCGGCGCCGGCGGCGCCTGGAACGAAATACTGGGGGATGTAGTTCCCCATGCTGTAGACCATCACGATCCAGACGAGGGCGCCGATGAAGTACCATCGGCTCACGTAGAGCGGGGCTTCCTCCCTCTCTTTCAAAAGCGGGAGGAGGACGTTCGCGGCGATCAAGACCAACCCCAAAATGATAAAGGGATCGACAAAGAGAGGGGTCTCTCCCCATTCGATCCCCTGCGCGTATCCGCCGAGGATGCCTCCCGCCGCCGCAAGCACCAGGGTTTGAAGGGCCCAGAAGATGAGCCAGGCGAGCCGCCGGCTGAAGAGGGGGCGCCCGCTGAGGCGGGGGCCGGCCCAATAGACGCCGGCAAGGAGACCGTTGAGGAGCCATCCGTAGGCGACCGCGTTGGTATGGACCATCCTGACGCGTCCCGGGGAGAAAAGCTCGATTCCCGGAAAGGGATATCTCCCGAGGAACTGCAGCGAATACAAAAGCCCCGTCATCAGGACGACGAGAAGGAAGGTCACCGCCGCGATCAGATGGGCCATGACCAGGCGGTGATCGACGAGGGATCGTTGTGTACTCATGATCTATCCTCCTTTTAAACTCAGCAGGAAGGAGATGAGCCGCCATTTCTCCTCCTCGGGGATTTGCGGAAACGCCGGCATCGGCGTCCCCTCGACGCCGGTGGTCAGCGTTCGAAAGAGGTCCTTGGGGGTCGATCCCCCCTCATAGACCCCCCGCTTAAAATTTCTCGGGCGGTCGGGATTCCCCCGCGCGTCTCTCAATCCCGCAGCGGCCGGGCCCTTTCCGTCCCCTTCTTCGCCGTGACAGACCGGGCACCCGTTGGCGCGATAGACCTCCTTTCCTTTGAGGATCGATTCCGGAGAGCGGAAAGAGGCCGGCGTCGCCGGGATCGGAATCGGCGGAGGGGGCTCCTCCTTTTTCCATCTCTCCGAAAAGGTCTTGATGTAGGCGATCACCGCGCGCCGCTCCCGCTCCGGCACGAGTTCATAACTCGGCATGGAGTTTCCCGGCAGCCCTCTTAGGAGGGTCCGCATCAGATCGTCATCGGTCGGCAAAGAGCCGGTCGGCGTCGATTTGAACTCGAAGACGCCGGTGGAGAAGTCTCTCGGTTTGACCACCAG
>DATDON010000286.1:0-5113 GCA_035293225.1 Candidatus Manganitrophaceae bacterium | reverse complement strand
TCCGAAAATCGGCGCCGGGAAGAGGGGTCGAGCTGTTAGGGCCCGCCCCCGCGCCGATCGTGCGCCTGCGGGGAGACTACCGCTACCAGATTCTTCTGAAAGGAAAAGAACAGAAAATGAACGCGGCCGTTTTGAAGAGGGCGATCCGCTCTTGGAGAACGATCGGCCCCAAAGGGGTTCGGCTGGAGGTCATCATCGATCCGCAAAATTTCGTTTAATCTGTTTCTTCTTGAAACGCCAGCCGTCTCAATCTGCAACGCGCTCAAAACTGCCTGAACCCAGTAAACGTATAACCTATTGATAAATAGTAATATTATTAATACGATTGTATCTGGCGCGATTTTTGCTTATACTATGCTAAGCTTGGCTGTAAAAGCCTTTTATTTTATTGAAATAGGAGCATTATTTTGACGACGACCTTGATCGCATACAATGAGGTTTCAACCCTTTCTCGGCTGAGAGAAATGGTGACCAACAAGACCGATCTTTTAAGGGTATCGGACCGGCTCAACGTCTACCCTTCGACCGTTCAGAAAATATTGGAAGGAAGGCCGGTCTCCCCGGCGGTGAGGAAAAAAATCACCCACGCTTTACAGGAGGATGGGATTTTCGAACTCTATGACGCCGAATCCCCCTCGATTCAGGTGAGAGATTCAACGCAGCGGAGGCTGCTTGAGGTGTATCACCTCTATGAAAAAAAGAAAAGTTTAAGAGCGGTCGGCCGGAAGATCGGATTGAGCCAAGAAGGGATTCGCCTCCTCTTAAAAAGGGGGACGGAGATCGGTCTATTCACATACCAGCCCCCCAAGAAGTCGCGTTTCGTCCCACGAAGTAAAATACTGAAGGATTATCAAAAATTCCTGAAACTCAGCGAGGTGGCGAAAAACAACGGTATTTCGGCTCAATATCTTTCAAAGTTGCTCGCTGTCTACCGGATTGCGGAAGAAGAACTCAACGCGGTCAAGCGGGAGGGACAGAGAATTCGGCTCCTCGCGCAATATCGCGCTATTGTCGAAAAGCTGGGCCATCATCCGACGACGACCGAGTTGCGTCATATTCGGTCGGCGCAGGCGCTCACACACAATATCAGAAAGTTGTGGGGATCTTTTGACGCGTTTCGAAAGGAACAAAACATCTCCATTAACGGGTCTCGGCGCAGATCTACGCAAGAGGCGCCGGCTTCCCGCCAATCTCCCCTTTAAAACCTCTTTTCGCCGATTCTCAATCCGTCCTTTTCTTCCCAATCGGGCCCCAGCCGGATCGAACTGATCTGGAGAAAGCGGACCGCCCCCGGCGTTTTGACCGGGGTGAGAAGGAGCGCCTTGTTGGCGTCCAGCCGCTTCACCACGCCGAGCCCCAATGTTTCCCCCTTTGCGTCGAGAAGACCGGCCAGGGAGCCGACCGATGGAGAAGGGCCGAAAATCATCCGTCCCGGAAGGGAGAGATCGATCCATCCGGCGCGGGCTTTTTCGAAATAAGCGGAGAAACGTCTCCGGCGATAGGCGCGGCGCTCCGCCGGCGAGCGGACTCGGGCTTCTCTGGAGACGGGAAGGAGAGAGATTTCCATATCCGGCAGATGAGGAACCCTCTGAAGAAGCGACTTAAGCTCATCCTCTTTTTGTAAGACGAGAAGGGTGTTGGGATGGACCAACTCGATCTTGTGAAGCTTTAAAAGAATTCCGAGCGGCCCCTGAATCATCCCGCTGGTGTCGACGATGATCAGATCGGCCCCGCTGAGCCACGCCCGCTCCACCAAAAGCTTGACCCCCACCGTGACCTGGAGAAGATGCCCCGCCGGGCTGGTCGCGCCGATAAATCGTAGAATCGGGCGCCGCGGCGGGAGGGTCAGGCTCATGCAGGCGGGGGGGCCGAAGCCGGCCTGCCCGATATCCGAATCGACAATGGCGACGCGTCGGCCCGCGTCGAGAGCGAGCCGTAAAAGCGTCCGCGCCAGGGTCGATTTCCCGGTATCGACCTTCCCGATCACCAGGGCGACCCCTCCCCGGTCCAGGACTCTTTTGCCCAGATCAATCCACGTTTCCAGAGCCTTCATGCGCCCTATTGTACGGGACTTGAAGGAGATTTCCAAATACGCGCCGTTTTATTTTTGATGGTTTCGTAAAAAGTCCGGGAACGTATGATTACGTCATTCCCGTGAAAACGGGAATCCAGTCTCTTCAAGAAGTTGCAAGTGTCCTGGATACCCGCTTTCGCGGGTATGACGACTTTTTACGACTGCATCATTTTTACTCTTTATCGGTGACTTTGCATTGACAGGAGAAGAAAAACCGTTTATCTTAAGAGGATTTCTTAGGGACATCGGCTTGATTCAAGCCCGAAGAAGAGCGCTCGGGCATGGGACGCAATGGATGCGCCCAATGGATGCGATAGAACGGTGAGATAAGATTTTATGGATATCAATGAAACGACCATCGGCTCGGATGACCCTTCGAGGCGCCGCCTCGACCAGATCAATTACGGTTTAGCATGTCTGGTGATCGTCACCGGCCCAATGATCGGCGAGAGGTTCCCTCTTGCGAAGGGGCGCTTGGTCATTGGGCGGCGCCCTGAAGTTGAGATTTCAATTGACGATCCTTTGATTTCACGAAAACACGCCGAAGTCGTTGTGAATGGGAGCGCCGAGGTGGTCCTCCGCGATCTGGGGAGCAGAAACGGGACGTTTTGCAACAATCAGAAGATTCTCGAGAAAATGTTGAAGGATGGCGACCTGATCCGGATCGGAAGCGCGATCCTGAAGTACATCGGACCCGATAGCATTGAACACCATTATCTCACCGAAATGTCGGAGCGGGCCATTCGGGACGGGTTGACGGGGCTCTTCAACAAGCAGACGTTTCACCATCACCTTGAGCGGAACCTGTTGCGCTGTAAAGAACTCCATGAGCCGATTTCGCTCGCCTTGATCGATTTCGATTGGTTTAAGAAGATCAACGACGGGTGGGGCCATCCCGCGGGGGATTACGTCCTGAAAGAGTTCGCCGGATTGATTACGAACCGGGTGAGGCCGACCGATTTCGTGGCCAGGTACGGCGGCGAAGAGTTCGCGCTGATATTGCCCTATACCCACCTCAAGGACGCGGAGCGCCTCAATGAGCGAATTCGCGTCCGCGCCGCCGAACATCCTTTTGTCTTTAACGGCCAGAAGCTGCCGGTCACCCTCAGCATCGGCATCGCCGAATGGGGGGGGGTCGAGAACGCCGACACGCTGATCGCCCATGCCGACAAGGCGCTTTATCAGGCGAAACAGGAAGGGCGAAACCGGCTCTGCTGTTTTGCCAAGTCCGTTTAGCCGAAGGCGTCGCTCCTCTCAAAGCCCTCTCCACAGCGCCAAAACCCCCGCCGCGAGATGGATTTGTTCGGCGGGGAGCCGCAACCTCGTTTGGGAACCCATCGGCGGTCGTGCTCTCCGACCCGGATCATTCCTGGAACGAGCGCCGGTTTCTAACGAGCCTGTAGAAAGCCTGTTCCCAAAAATTTGACTCCTATTGAGATAAAGGACTTTTAGCCCTGAAATTTTGAAGATTTGGGGTTTTCCTACAGCCTCAACGCAGATCTCAGCGGCGCGCAGTCTTTGCGCGTCGGCTGGAGCGAGTTGTTAGCCGCGAAGGCTCAGGCAACTCTTCCCGAATTACCCGTCTCAAGATCGACTCGGTGATCAGTCCTTCAGTGCTACCGGCCAAGTAAGCTTTGAGCGCATCATTCATCATGGTTTGATAGCCGGTCCCTGCCTTCTCAGCGCGGGCGCGGAACTCCTCGATCACCACATCATCAATATAAATGGTGATGCGTGTCTTGCCCTTTGTTGGGATAAGCGCGCGACGTTTGCCCTTGGAAAAATCGTATTCAGCTCTCATAATCCTTTACCTCTTTACGTGTTGCGCGACGAGCCGAAATCAGCCGGATTTCGTCATCACGAAGCGTATAAACAACCACCAAGATTCCCCCGGCGTTTCCCATTCCAACAGCGATGAATCTTTCTTCATCTTCGGTATCGGGGTCTTCCCGATGTATCGCAAGGGGGTCGAGAAACACACCCTCCGCATCAGTAAACGACACACTGTGCTTTTTGAGGTTGGTCGCCGCCTTCTTGGGATCGAATTGAAAGCGCATAATTTATTATATGTACGATATACATATATGTCAAGTGGGAAGGAATATAGAGGCTAACGGGGGGAGCTGAGTTGCACCCCGCCGCGAAGCGAAGGGGTTTCAGAATATAAAATCGACTTCGGTCCGGGGTATCGGATTTATTTCGGCCAAGAAGGCCCTCTGCTGATTATCCTTCTCGGCGGCGGTTCAAAAAAAACTCAAGGCAAAGATATTAAGACCGCCCAGACGCATTGGGCAAAATACAAAATGAGCAAGAGAAAATAAGGAGGAATGATGCCCGTCACGCGTTCATTTCGCGCCACAATCATGGAGCGCGCATCGCAGGATCGAAAATTCCGTCAACATCTGTTGACGGAGGCCGTCAATGAACTGCTCGCCGGTGATCTTCAGGCCGGCAAGTCTATTCTGCGCGATTACATCAACGCAACCATTACGTTCGAGGGTCTGGCCAAAAAGCTTCGTAAGTCGAGCAAGAGCATCCACCGAATGTTGGGGCCACGCGGCAATCCAAGGGCCGAAAGTATCTTCGGCATCATCAAAATCCTTCAGGCGCATGAGCGCGTTCAACTTCATGTGAAAGCCCAACAACCCGCTGGGTGACACTCGCCGGACAGAGCCGATGAATTGCTCGGTTCGTCGCGGCGCGGGGCGCCGGGGCGCCTTGCCTTTTAAGATATTGCAACCCCCGCTCCCTTTCAGCTATCCTTTTCTCAGGGACCGGTTTGCCATTCCAAATGCAATGGAGACGCGCAAGGAGGAGATGATGCCGAGTGAACCCTGGATGATTTACGGCGCGTATGGATACACTGGGACGCTGGTGGCCGAAGAGTCGGTCCGCCGGGGGCATCGTCCCGTATTGGCGGGCCGGTCGGCCGACCGGCTGGCCGCTCTGGCCAAACGCCTGGAGCTGGAATATCGGGCGACGAGCCTTCAAGACGAGGAGGCCCTCTCCAGGGCGCTGGCGGGATTCAAGCTGGTGTTC
>DATDON010000285.1:0-2738 GCA_035293225.1 Candidatus Manganitrophaceae bacterium | reverse complement strand
GGAAGGGCGCTCTCAACGACTTATAACCGGACATTTCTGCTTTGCCTTGACCTCGTCTCGGTTCGGTCTTGCGATTCTGTTTTCGTTCCAGTATACTTCAGCCGATTTAAGCGCCTTCTGATGACCATCCGGGATGGATCGAATCGGAGGGGATGGAGATCGCAGAGCGTCAGCGCAAATGAAGGAGGGAATGGCGATGAAATGGGGGATCTTTTCCGTAGTTTTTTTAACTGTTTTTTTATTTTTCATGCCCGCTCGCGCCACCGCGCCCGGGCCGGGTCATGCTGTCGTCTCTTACACCCTGACGACCGATGTCAAAGGGGAGCGGCGGATGTTCGTCGGCGCCGAGGGGAAGATCAAAGGGGTCGTCAATCCTGACCTCTTCGTCAACGAATGGGACGTGGTGGAAATCACGTTGATCAACGGGGATAATCTCAATCATCACATTGCCATTCCCGATTTCCATATCATGTCGGACACCATCGTGGAAAAAGGAAAGAAAACGAAGGTGACTGTTGTTCCGTTCAAAAAGGGAGGGTTCGTGTACCACTGCCTCCTGGAGAATCACCGCAAGCTCGGGATGGAAGGAAAGATGGTGGTCGTGGGAAAATAAGGGGTGGGAAGATTGCCGCCGCCGGATTGAGTTGAAAGGCCCGCGCAGGGATATCTGAGCGGGCCTTGTTTTTTTGGAGATTTAGAAGCCGCGCGATCCGGCCCTTTTCAAGAAACTTCACTTCATTGGATGTGAGAGCGTGAAGGACTTGGCGCTCGATTAAAATAATTTATCTTGCCGATCATTCCGGAACGTGTTATACTCACCACAGTTTTGACGAACCCCGAGGCGGAACCGCTTAACAGACGATCCCTCCTCTGAAGCGGATCTCTCTCATTTTGACGATTGACCTTCCTACTTCATTCTAAGGTTCCTCATCATCTAAATCAACACGAAACTGAAGCGGTCCAATTCTCCTTCCTGAAGCAGGCCGGTGAAAACGATCCTTCCACGCGGAGACCCGATGGGGTCTCCTCATTCAACCAGGAGATAAAAAATATGTCATTTGAAAGCTTGGGCCTTGCGCCCGAAATCCTTCGCGCCGTCAAGGCGAATAATTACGCGGCGCCCACGCCCATCCAATCTCAGGCCATTCCGGTGGTTCTTGCGGGAAAAGATCTGATCGGCTGCGCCCAGACCGGGACCGGTAAAACGGCCGGATTCACCCTCCCCCTCCTTCACCTCCTTCGCGAAGGGAAATCCCCCTCGCTGCGGGCGCTGATCCTCGTCCCGACGCGTGAGTTGGCGGCGCAGGTCCATAGCAGCATCCGAACTTACGGGCGCTTCCTCCGTCTGCGGACCGAAGTGGTCTTCGGCGGCGTCGGCCTGCGGGGACAGAAGGACGCCCTCCGCGGCGGCGTGGACATCCTTGTCGCCACCCCCGGCCGTCTGCTCGATCACATGCGGCAGCGCAACGTGAACTTCCTCCATCTTGAGACCCTCGTGATCGATGAAGCGGATCGGATGCTCGATATGGGATTTCTGCCGGACGTCCGGACCATTCTCAAAGCCCTTCCCTCGCGCCGCCAAACCCTCTTTTTTTCCGCGACCCTGCCGGCGGAGGTTCAGAAGCTTGCGAAGGAAATCTTAAAATCCCCGGAACTGATCGAAGTTACCCCGCAGGGAACGCCGGCGAGCGGCGTTCGGCAGGTGATCTACCCGGTGGGGACCGCGCAAAAGCGCGATCTGCTGCTCCATCTCATCGAAAAAGAAAAGATGACCCAGGTCCTCGTCTTCACCCGGACCAAGCACCGGGCGAACCATCTGGCCGAACAGCTTGAGCGAAGCGGAAAGCAGGTCGCCGCCCTCCACAGCAACAAGAGCCAGGGGGCGCGAACCAAGGCGCTGGAGGGTTTCCGAAAGGGATCGATTCAGGTGCTCGTGGCCACCAATATCGCGGCGCGCGGGCTCGACGTGAAAGGGATATCGCACGTGGTGAACTTCGAAATTCCGGAGACCCCGGAGGATTACGTCCACCGGATCGGCCGGACCGCGCGGGCCGAGAAGACCGGCGACGCCATCTCCCTGATGTCGCCGAACGAGCGGGGAAGCGTGCGCGACATCGAACGCCTCATCGGCGCGAAGATCCCGCAGGTCATGCTGAAAGGATTCGAATCAAACGGCGAGGTAGAAGAGCCGGTGAAGAGAAGGTCCTTTCGAAGCAGGCCGGCCCAAAAAGGGGGATGGAGGAGATAGATTCCTTGGAAGCGGCGGCGCCCCGATCTTCCTCAGTTGGGAAAGCAGGGCGCCCCTAAAGTAAGTTCAAGGTCCCGCTGGGAGACATCCGAGCGGGACTTTTTTTTAATATAGAGATGCCTCTTTCTTCTTGCATTTTTGGGGAGCTTCCACTATTTTAGTTTCCATGTTTTCGATTTAAATCAACCGTTCATGGAAGCCCCCTCGCGTTTTATCGAAAGCGTTAGAAAGTCATAAACCTCTTTTATTTGGAGGAGCGGATGTATAAAAAACAAAGCCTAGTCTTTTTGTCCTTCATTTTCGTTGTTCAACTCGCTCACGGTTGCGCCCAACCGGCGCCGAAACCCTCGGAACCGCCGGAGCTGCCGAAACGGGTCGCCAAAGGGCCCACTGAAAAGACTTACCCCGAGGAGTTCGATCGTGTTTGGGAGAACGTGATCGCAGTTTTAACAGAAAGGGGACTGTCCGAACATCCGCACGGCAAAATGTC